>DASZXN010000515.1:0-3690 GCA_035545875.1 Phototrophicaceae bacterium | reverse complement strand
CGCCCAGTACGCCTGCTCATCGGTGGGCATTGCTCCCACGACCGATCCGTCCGGCAGCGTGAGTCCGCAGGTCTGGTTGCACGGGTCTGAGACAGGCGTGAACGCAGCCATGATCGCGTTGTGCGGCGTGAGCGCAGAAGTGGTGATAGGCGCGCAGCAGGTGCTCGCGACGACCGGGATAGTCGATGAGTTGCCGAACCATGATACCGTAATACAGCACGGGTCAAAGCTCACCGGAACGCTGGAATTGCTGGTGATCGAGCCATACGCGATGGGGCAGCAGCTTCCCACCGGGATCGTCGAATGCTCGCTGTAGCCCTGCGGCAGACTAACGCACTCGGATGGGGCAACAGCGTGCCCAGAGGCAAAAGCGGTCAGTGTAGGAAGCACAACGAGCGCCAGCAGCAAAAGCACCTGAACGGAAACGCGGACATATTTCATGATTTCACCTCAACAGTTAACGGAACTAAGTACAGCCATACAAATTGAGCTTACTGCCTCATTACAAACTAACACTATTTTAAATTTCGTAGAATAAAGCCTGTTAAAAACCTGTAAAAGTGTCTCCCATCTATCGAAAACAAAATGGGCATCCCTAAGGGATGCCCATCATGTACTGAACTACAGAGGTCGGCGCGCTTTAGTCCACTGGGGTTGTGGGCAGCGGTTCGCCATTCTGCGGCGGATCGTAATTCGGCCCCATCGTGCTAAGCGGCACGTAGAGATACTGGCACGAGTAGGCGATCCGGTAGTATTGATCCCCGTTATCGGCGGTGGCAATTCCGTCTACAACATACGTGCCCGCAGCCAGAACGACGCCGGGCGCGATGTTGCCGGGTTCATAGAAGGCCTGCTGGTCATTGGACAGTCTGCCGACGACGCCGCTCTCGTCCAGATAACAGGTACTGTCAACGGTTTCCGGCGCAGGCGTCGGCGTCGAGCAGCTTGAATCGCCCTTCGAATGATCGATGAACGACGTGGCGATTTTTCCGGAGTCTACTGGGCAGCAGTCGTCCCTGTGGTGATGCCGCTTGTCAGCCGTCACCTTGCTAGGTGCTGAGCAGCAACCGCCCTTGAAATCGCTGTTGGGCTGCACTTTGGGGCTGACGCAGCAGCCGCCCTTGAAATCGCTGTTCGGCTGCGTTTTGCAGGCGAGGTCAATCGGCACATCTGTCGTGGTGGGCGCTGCCCACACCGTCAACCCTGATGCCAGACTCGCAACGACCAGCAAAAGTAGAACTTTGATCCACAAAGAACGAGAATAGAGGTGCATCATATCCCCACCCAAAATGTAATGAAAACGATCGGAATGAAGGTTTGCAGAAATGACTACGGCGGACTACAAGCCCGGTAGCAACGCTGATTATGGCTTAAAAATTGCGCTCGCGTAAGGATGCGCGAATAATTTTACAGAATTGGGAAATGGTCATGACCTATCAGATTCGACAAGCTACCCCCAGCGACGCGCGCGGCTACATTCGCCTGATTAAAGACGTGCTGCGCGAGCAACCGCCCGTCGATACGCCTTACGCGCCGGACGAGTTCGCTCCGCCCGTCGAGCGTATTGCCGACCGCATCGCCGAAGTCGCGCTCTCGGAGAATTCGTTATTCCTTGTTGCCGAGGCGGATCGTACAATCGTGGGCACGCTGACCTGCGGCGGCGGTACGCTCAAAGCCGATCAGCACATGACGGCGCTCGGCATTTACGTGGCGAAACGCTGGCGCGATCAGGGTATTGGCACAGCGTTGATGACGCGCTGCATCGAGTGGGCGCAGGCCAGCCCGGTCGTCGAGCGCGTCGAGCTTGAGGTTTACGCGCACAACGCTCGCGCCATTCATCTTTACGAGCAATTCGGCTTTGAGCGCGAAGGCTGCAAGCGCCGTCTGTATTATCAGAACGGCCAACCCATCGATATGTTGATCATGGCGCGGCTGCTGGACAAACCGCACCGGGGGAAACGATGAACCGCATCCGAGAATTGTTCGCACGCATTGGCGAGCCGCAGCCCGCTCCGCCCTGGACGATCACCAGCGCGCTGACCGCCCTGATCTTTGCGCTGATCGCCATGTTCATCGGCGCGGGCGTCGTCGTAATCTGGGGCGGCACAGGCGATTTCATAGAACTGGCAGGCTGGTCGCTGGGCGGCCTGCTGATCATTGTGTTTGTCTGGCAAACGCGCCAGCGCGACCGTGACGCGCTCCGCTTACAAGCGACCCGTTCGCCGATTCTGTTCGTAATGTTCGTCTCGCTCGGCCTCGCCATCGCGCTCGATCTGCTCAATCAGGCCGTGACGCAGGTCTTCACGCTCAACCCGGAACTGATCGGCCTGCATCCCAACGCGCTCGGCGTGCCGGAATGGGTCTTTGCCATCCTCTTTCTGGTGATCATCCAGCCGGTTGCCGAGGGGCTGGTCTTTCGCGGCATTCTGCTGCCGACGCTGCGTACCTCGCTCGGCGCATGGGGCGGTATTATCGCCGCGTCGGTGCTGGCGGGCGTGTTTCATATGCTCGTCTACCCGCCCAACTACAACACGACCTCGCCGATCCTGCCAATCTGGTACGGCGCACTCGTGCCGATCATCGAAGCGCTGATCTTCTGCATGGTGCGCGACTCGACCAAATCGACGCGCGCCGCGATTGCCGCGCAGATCGTCTTTGGCATTTTCGCCGTGATCAAGCTGCTCACGCTAACGGGGGTGGGATGAAAACGCTCGTGATTGCCTCGACTAACCCGGTCAAAATTCAATCAGCGCTCGAAGGTTTCCGGCGCATGTTCCCCGACGAGGACTATCAGGCGGAAGGCGTCTCGGTGCCTTCCGGCGTCGGTGACCAGCCGATGAGCGAAGCCGAGACGCTGCAAGGCGCGCTCAATCGTGTAAAGGCAGCGCAGCGCGAGCATCCTAACGCCGATTTCTGGATCGGCATTGAAGGCGGCGTCGAGGATCACGATGGCGAGTTGCAGGCGTTCGCGTGGGTCGTCGTGCAGGATCAGCAGCGCAGGGGAAAAAGCCGCACCGCCATGTACTATCTGCCTGAAGAAACCGCGCGCCTCGTCCGTCAGGGCGTCGAACTCGGTCACGCCGACGATCAGGTTTTCGGGCGCAGCAATTCGAAGCAGAAAAACGGCTCGGTCGGCCTGCTCACGGGCGACGTGGTGGATCGCACCGCCTATTACGTGCAGGCCGTCATCCTCGCGCTGATTCCGTTCCGCAATACGGCGCTGACTTTCCGTTAAACGTATCCCTGGCATGTGTGGGGCAACCGCAGTCGATTCCAGGGCTGCTGCCAGACCTAAACCGATCCGGTTTCAGCGCGTCAATGGCAAGCGGACGCCTGTCACCCGCTTATCCACCGCTTAACCTCCCACTTTTGCGCAAGGCGGCTTGCGCACGTTAGAATATAAGTTGCAATAGATTCGCGTACCGGGAGTACACGCTGATGGCCTACGGGCGGCTGGACGTTTTCTGGCCGGATGGCCTGTTTAAAACCTACGTGCTGAGTGACGCCACCGTCTCGATTGGACGGTCGAGCGGCAATACGATTGCGCTCGAAAGCGACACACTGTCCCGCTATCACGATTCGATTACCTACAAGGACGGCGAAGTCCGCCTGACTGACCTCGGCTCGGCCAACGGCACGTTCGTCGATGGGGTGCGGCTGGCCGCCAATCAGCCGCATACCCTCTACGGC
>DASZXN010000514.1:0-5131 GCA_035545875.1 Phototrophicaceae bacterium | reverse complement strand
TGTTGAGCGATCAGAATACCTTGCTGGCAGGCGGGCGCTCGGTCATCATTCTGGTCGGGCGCTGATCGGACGCGGCGGCGTGGGACAGTCTCATTCTTCTCGGACTTGAAGGTAAGGAGCATACAGATGGCTTTTGAATCGAATTTGGAGATGCAGGGCAGCGTTGCCAAGATCACGCTGGAGGGTGAACTGGATGCCAGCGTCGCCCAGATTTTGCGTGACCGGATTGAAGAAGCATCGAACCAGCACGCCAAGAAGCTGGCGCTGCTGATGGAAAAACTGGACTACATGTCGAGCGCCGGGCTGCGCACGCTCGTATTTGCCAAGCAGAAGATGGGATCGGGCGTGACGATTTATCTGGTCGGCGCGCAGCCTGCTGTCTCGGAAGCGATCCGGCAGACCGGCTTTCACCACAGCGTGATCATGCTGCCTGCTTACGATGCGGCGGTAATCGAGGCGTAACCGCGCGCTCATCATAGGTCACAGAGAAGCGAGAGGGCGTCAACGACGCCCTCTAACTTTCATTGTCGGTTTCTGTACGGCTCAAATAGGTCGGTTATGTCAGAACCAAAACTTTCCCCGATTACGGTATCCGGTAAATTTGATAAAATGGGCGAATCCCTGAAGGCGCTGCGCGACTACGCCGTCAACGCAGCACAGATCGCCGGGCTGCCCACCCATCGCGTCAATGGGCTGCGCCTGGCGATAGACGAGTATGCGACCAACATCATCGGCTATGGCTATCACGACGCCGGGCTTGAAGGCGACATCTACGTGACGGCGACCATTGATGACCGATGGCTGATCCTCTCGCTCTATGATACCGCGCTGGCTTTTGATCCAACGGTGCGACCCGATCCGACGGATTTGGATGCGCCGCTGGAAGAACGACAGATTGGCGGCCTCGGCATTAAGCTGGTGCGTGATAATGTCGATGAGTGGCGCTACGAGCGGCGGGGAAACCAGAACTGCAATCATTTTATCTTGCGGCGCGAATAAGTCTGTGAACGGAACGACCACTGCATAAAGGTACTCTCATGACGAATCCAGTCAACCGCTTTCTCGTCGTTGACGACAATCAGGCACACCGCGAGGCGCTTGCCAACTACCTGCAAGGCGAAGGCATCTCCATCGATGTCGCGTCGGATGGAGAGCAGGCGCTGGCGATAGTGGGTGCCCAGCCCTACGACATGGTGCTGCTCGGCGTCAACCTGCCTAAAGTCAGCGGCTACGAAGTCCTCCAGCACATGAAGGCAGACCAGAATCTCTGCACCATTCCCGTGATTATGATCTCCTCGGTCGGCGATCTGGACACGGTGGCGCGCTGCATCGATCTGGGAGCGGATGACTATATTCAGGAGCCATTTACCAACCAACTGCTCGATCTCCGGCTGCGCATCGCCTGGGAAAAGCACCAGATCGAGAGCGAGCAGGCGCTCCACATCCAGCGGGTAGAGAAGCTGGCTGATCAGATGGAACACGTCATCCTGCCGATGGGAATCGCGCTGTCCACCGAGACCGATTTCGATAAGCTGGCGCAGCGCATTCTGGTCGAAGCGAAAGGTATCTGCAATGCCGATGCCGGAACGCTCTATATGCGCACGAATGATAACACCCTGCGTTTTGCCATCGTGATTACTGAATCGCTGAACATTCATCTAGGGGGAACGAGCGGCAATCCGGTCAATTTCGCGCCGCTGCCGCTCTATGACCGCGCGACTGGCGCGCCGAACATTCACAACGTCGCCAGCTACGTCGCGCTGAACGGCAAGTCGATCAATATCCCAGACATCTATCAGGCGGACGGCTTCGACTTTTCGTCTACGAAGGTGTTCGACAAGCAGAATAACTATCGCTCGGTTTCCAGCCTGACTGTTCCCCTGAAGGACAACAAAGGCGAGGTAATCGGCGTGCTGCAACTGCTCAACGCGCTCGACAGTGAGGGCAATATCGTCCCGTTTGACGAGTACAATCGTCTGGTCGTCGAGTCGCTGTCGTCACAGGCGGCGGTGGTGCTGAATAACCACATGCTGATCCAGCAGCAGCAGAAGATGAACAAGATCGAGAACGACATCCAAATCGCGCGGCGCATCCAGCAGAATTTCCTGCCGAACACGCTTCCAGACGTGCCCGGTTGGGAAATTGGCGGACGTTTCCAGCCTGCCCGCGAGGTCGCGGGGGATTTCTACGACTTCTTCATGATGATGGGGGATCGGCGGCTGGGGATCATCATCGCGGACGTGTGTGATAAGGGAGTCGGCGCGGCCCTGTTCATGTCACTGATGCGCAGCCTGCTGCGCGCCTTTACGATGATGAGCCACAACGTCAACTGGGCGGAAAGCCTCTTCGAAGACCCGAACGCCTCATTCAGTGTCAAGACTCCGGCAGGGCGACTGGCGATTCGCGCCAACGCGCTCAAGACGGCGGTCGTGAACACCAACGAGTACATCACGACGCACCATCTCGACCTGAATATGTTCGCTACGATGTTCTTCGGAATGCTCGATCCGGCGACCGGGACGCTGCTCTACATCAACGGCGGTCATCCACCGGTCATGATCATTGGGCCGGATGGAACCATCAAGCAGCGGTTGGAAGGGACAGGCCCGGCAGTTGGCATGTTCCCTGGCGCGGAATTTGAAATCGCGGACGCGCACCTTGATCCGGGCGACATCATGCTCGGCTTTACCGACGGCGTGACCGATGCGCGCAATCCCGCCGGAAAGCTGTTCCACGAGGAAGGGCTGATTAAGCTGATCCATCCGCCGCTCGATTCAGCGAACGGACTGCTCGACCGGATCGACAACGCGCTCTACAACTACATCAGCGATGCTGTCCAGTTCGACGACATCACGATGGTGGCGGCGCGTCGTCTGCCGCTGGAGGAAAAGGGCAAGCAAAACCCGAAGGATATTCTCGACAGCCTCGAAGGGTAAGCCGCTTTCAGAGAAAGATAACGCCGCTCGATTAAACAATTGAGCGGCGTTTTCATTTGCACAAATTCAACGGTTGAAATGGACGGATGAACTACATTTTGATGTTGCGCGCGTAGAGCCGCTGCGCCAGCGCGCTGAAGGTGGGAATATCGACCGGCTTTTGCAGAACGTAGTCGGCCATTGTGCGCACATCGTCGGTGACCATGTGCGGGTTGGCGGTCACGACGACGACGGAAGTTTCCTGCCATTGATCGGATTTGCGCATGATGCGCAGCACGTCCGAGCCGTCCATCCCCGGCATCCGCAGGTCAAGGATCACCAGTTCATACGGCTGACGCTTGAGTTCGTTCAACCCCTTCAGACCATCATCCGATTCCGTCACGCCATAGCCAGCGTGTTCGAGGGCAATCCGAAAGATGTGGCGATTATGAAAGTTATCGTCTATGACCAGCGCGGCGGGCATCTACACGCTCCAAAGGGCTAACCGAGGGTCGGTAAGAAACTCATAACCTTATTCTACCGTAAATAGCTCAATGATACCCTAAAGCTTATTTATTTTTCGTTTTAAGTTCGCCTACAATTGGAAATGGGTTAAGAGAATGTGTGCGATCTGACGCTGGCGGCGCGCCGATAGGCACAAAGATGAAGCGAGAAGGCAGGAAATGGCGACTTCGAGTATCCGACTGGACGAGAATTTTCTGACGCATTTTGTCAACGACTGGCAGACGCCGCGTTCCAAAGACCGGGATACTGCTTTTCGCGAGCGGACGATTCGTTTGGTCGTGGGGATTGGCGTGCTTCTAAGCGCGATCACCCTGTTCGCTTCCGTCTTTATTTTCCACGATCCGCTGACCCTGGTTTCCTATCCATCGCTGTGGCTGGTTGTCCTGATTGTCGGCCTGATTTCCGCGCTGTCAGTCCGTCGTGGTCACGTGATGGTCGCGGGCTGCCTGCTCAATCTGGAATGGGTGATTGCCGGAGTTGGCGTAGTCATCATGGGGCGGGGGTATGCCGAAACGCAGGGCACGACCATGCTGATGCTCGCGCTCGTCTGCTCGGCGGTGGTCATGCCACGCGAGACGATCCTGCCGACAGGCTTCACCTTGCTGGTGATCTCCGGTGGATTGAGCCTGATCGCCTATCATTCGGGCATCATTTCGGATCCGAGTAACATCGGGCCGCTCGGCGGGATACTGATTAATTCGGTGTTGTTTATCGCAGCAGCGTTGTTTCTGCGCGAACGTGTGCGCGAGTCGGACGACCGCCTGACGACGATGAAGCGGCTGATCAGCGATGGGGATAAGGCTCGCCAGGATGCCGACGACGCCAATCGCGCTAAATCGCAGTTTCTGGCGAATATGTCGCACGAACTGCGCACGCCGCTCAACGCCGTTACCGGTTATACCGATATTATGCTCACTGGGATGGTTGGCGACCTTTCCGACACCCAGCGCGAATTGCTAACCTACATCCAGAACAACGGCAAACGCCTGCTGATCCTGATCAACGGGCTGCTCGACCTCTCCAAGATTGAAGCCGGAAAAGTTGAAGTTTTCTATACGGACGCATCGCCGCAGAAAGTCGTCAGCGATGTCGTCGATAGTATGCAGAGCCTTGCGCAGAAGAAGAACGTCTATCTGAAGGCCGCATTCGAGCCGGGTATCCCGGAGACGCTTCAGTGCGACGTAGAAAAAACCCAGCAGATTGTCACCAATCTGGTGGGGAATGCGCTCAAGTTCACCGACGAAGGCGGTGTGACCGTCGAGGTCGCGGCTAACGCGCAGCATTGGAATATTCGGGTGCGCGATACCGGGATTGGGATGCCCGAAGGGGCGGAAACCTACATTTTTGAGAAATTCCGCCAGATCGACAATGCGAAAACGCGCGCCGCAGCCGGAACCGGGCTGGGGTTAGCGATCGTGAAATCGCTGTTGGACTGCTTGAATGGGACAATTGGCGTTGAATCGAAACTAGGTACAGGAACCGTATTCACGGTCTCGCTGCCGCTGTATCCGCTGAACGCGGATCGACGATCCGAAATCGAGCGCGAAAGGGCTGTGAATGTCTGAGCATTTGCGAGTAATGCTGGTTGACGATGACGTGGACACGCAGAAGATTGTCCAGTTGGTCATGCGTCACCATCAGCTTGATCTCGAAGTGTTCGGGGATGGTGAAAGCGCGCTGGAACGGCTGAA
>DASZXN010000513.1:0-3077 GCA_035545875.1 Phototrophicaceae bacterium | reverse complement strand
CTGTGATCCCGACGGCAAAGCTTCAGCGCTCTATCAAAAACTGCCCGCTCTGCTCGGCGATCTCGCCGCCTACGACAATCCCTGCCGGGTCAAACGCGGGATTACGCCCTGCCTCGGCGTGTGCGCGGGTGGGCCGATTCTGGTCGTCTATCCCGATGGTATCTGGTATCACCACGTCGATGAGGCGCTGCTTCAGCGCATCGTTGACGAGCATCTGCGCGGCGACCAGCCCATCGAGTCTGCGATTTTTCATCAACTGGATTAGATGACTTTCAGCCTTCGCCAACGCTATCAGCAACCACCGCATCGACCTCGATCTCGATCAGATGCTTGGGGTCGATCAACTGGCTGACCTGCACCAGCGTGCTGACCGGCTGAATCTCGGCAAAGACTTCACCATGCGCCCTGCCGAACTCCTCCCAACGGCTGATGTCGGTGATGAACGAGCGCGTGCGCACCACGTCGCTGATCGACGCGCCTGCCTCGTTCAGCGCCCGCTCGATCTTCTTGAGGATGTAGGCGGTCTGCCCATAAACGTCGCCAACCGCCATGACGTTGCCATTCTCGTCGCTGGCAGTCGTGCCGGAAACGTACACCAGCTTGCCCACGCGGATCGCGCGGCAGTAGCCGACCGATTTTTCCCAGGGCGTGCCCGATGAAATGTGCTGACGTTCGCTCATTGATCAATACTCCAGACGGAAAGTAACGGTCCCGGATTTGGCTTCACCGGGCGCGAGGATAAAGACGCCGTTCCCGGCAATGCCTCTGTCGAGCAGATTGAAACCGTCGTTGGCGTTGCTCTGTGGTTCAACAGCGAAGAACGGCTTGCCTTCCGGCGCGAACAGCAGCACACTGCCGAACAGGGCATCAGCGTGGATGATTAGGCCGATACCGGAAACGGGATAGACGATCCGCGCAGCAGTTTCACCCGTACGCTCTGTGAACAAATCCTCGTAAATCGCCGTGCTCAGTGGTCGAAGCTGGCGAAAATCCTTCTCCGGCGGAATCGGCGCGGCAGGCGCAGTCGCCAGCGCGTTGACGAGTTCGAAGCGCTGTTCGCAGTTAACCTGCACCTCGACCTTGTTGGCAGCATCGCGGACGAAATACGGGTGATGACCAAATCCGGCAGGAAACGGCTGGCTGTCCTCGTTGGTGAGCGCCACCGTGATGCTGAAATCCGCGCCGCTCAAGCGATATTCGGCGCGCGCCGAGAACTTGAAGGGAAAGTTGATTTTGTCAGGCGGAAACGAAGCTGAATTGAAGCGGGTGATCAGGTGTGTCGGCTCGGAAATCTCAAGCTGCCAGGCCAAGCGCCGCACCGTACCGTGAATGGCCGTGCCGTCATTACTGCTCGGCTGGAGCTGATATTCCATACCCGCGAAGCGAAACTTCGCAGCGCGTAGACGATTCGCCCAGGGCAGCATGATAAAGCTCGAACACAGGCTGGCGTTGCCGTAATCCTGTTCAGCGGTTGGGCGCAGTACGTCGATCCACTGATCGCCTTTGTTAGCCCGGCCAAAGGCAAGCGACGATCCCGTTTCGGGCAGAACGCCGACCTGCCAGTGTTCGTTTTGGAGCGTCTGAAGCATGATGATGTCCCGATTGAGCCTGATCCTGCGGCAACATAATAACCCGAAATTGGATCGACTTCATCAGGATCAGCCTGTCAGCAGCAAAATCTCAGGCAACCGTCCGCTTGACGATGATATAATAAGATCAAATAGCATCGAGACACGAAGGAGGTGTACGATGCTCACCGACCTGTTATGCGAGGTGCTTATCCCGGCCTTTGCCATCGTCTTCGCGCGGCGACTGCCTAAAGCATTCACGTATGCCCTGCTCGCCACGACCATTCTCCTCACTTTTGCAACACTGTTTCTTTATGGGCTGTCGCTGTCTGCGCTTGGAGAGCTTTGGATTTTGCTCTTTATGGCTTCGCCCGCTATCCTGCTGCTACTCGCCGGCGTCTTTTCTGCGCTCCACACAGCGGACGAAGATGGAGCTACCCAAGTCCAGCAGTTGGTGATCGTATCCGCCGCATTGTGTCTGGTTTTTCTCTCCGTTGTCATTTACTGCTCGACGGCTGGTATCGACTTAACGTTCGGATGATACCAGCGGATAAACCGAGAGCGCTGTTCACCATGTCGAGCAAAACAGAGCCAGGAAAGTAGTGAAGATCAAGGGCATGGTTCATTCGGGCGAGGCATGGCTCGCCCCTACATCTCCTCGGAACTCCTCATTCCCCGGAGCCAGCACACGGTTGACAAATTCCGGCGCGGCATGTAACCTTTTGATAGTTCGGCGCAGGATTTTGTCTTCCCCGAACTCCCGTCAACCTGAGCAAAGAGCAAATTGTGACCACAGACCGCAGCAAAGCTTTCCGTTAACGGATTCCCCTAATCTGCTGCGTGCGCCTGGGTTCCAGGTTTAAACCACATCATCCACGCCGCTGAGGGGCATCCCCGGCGGCGTTTTGATTCCTGACTCAAGTCATCGGGCAGCGCCGCCTCTTCGCTTATCGATTTGAAGAGGTGCAATCCTATGCTCAATCTCCAACACGTTTCCAAAAGCTACGGCTTTCATCAAATCCTGACCGACATTTCGCTGATCGTCAACAGCGGCGAGCGGCTTGGCTTGGTCGGCGCGAACGGCGTCGGCAAATCGACCCTGCTCAAGATCGTCATGGGCGAGATCGAGCCGGACGGCGGTTCGGTCGCGCTGGCGGCGGATCGCAGGCTCGGCTATCTGGCACAGGTGATCGAGGGCTACGACGACCAGACGCTTACTGCGTTGATCGCGGCGGCAGTCGGACACATTCATGCACTTGAAGCGCGGATGCGCGCGCTTGAGCAGCAGATGACCAGCGTCGGCGGCGACACACTCGACGCGGTGATGGCAGACTATGGCGAGGTCAGCGACCAGTTCGAGCGCTACGGCGGTTACGATCTCGACTACCGCATCGAGATCGTGCTGCAAGGCTTAGGCGTCGAAAAAATCGCGCGAGATCGGCAGTTCGGCACGCTTTCCGGCGGCGAAAAAGCACGCGTCGGGCTGGCGCTGCTGCTGCTGCAAGCGCC
>DASZXN010000512.1:0-12335 GCA_035545875.1 Phototrophicaceae bacterium | reverse complement strand
GCACGATGGCGGCCTGTTCTTCTTCGTAGCCAATCATCTTATAGATGACGAGGTATTCGTCGTTCGGCGGCGATAATGGGCGGTTGCTGGTCATTGCTTCACCGTTGGCCGCCGGAATTCCGCCAGAATCGCGCCGTCGGCAAGCCGTCGGATGCGCCAGATGCGCAACAGGCCATGCGGATCAAATGTATTGTTCGTTGACCAGCGCGCAAAATCAAGCTGCTGATCGAAATCGTTGCTCCGGTCGATGATCCGTCCGTTGATTTCGAGCTGGTAGTCAAAGACCAACCAGGTCAGCCCATCGTCGCGCGGCGGATTTGACCAGCCATCGAACGAGACGCGCGGCACGACGGCGGGCGGCTGCCAAAGCTCGAGGCCATCGCTAATCTGAACTGTTGCGCCGATGGCGCGGAGTGCAGTTTCGGCCTGATCGAGCGCCTCAAGGTCGCCGGATTCGCAGGCATTATTGAAATTCGCAAGCAGGGCGATGAATGTCCCGTAGGCGATTTTGGCTTCGGACGGGGAATACATGACTGTGGAACAGGAGGTCGAGGGTTCAAATCCCTTCGCCCACCCAGAGAAAAATCCACTCATATGTTCGAGCCTCCTGATTTTGGATGGCTCGTTTGTTTTACAGCCTCGGCAACTTTTTGCATCGGATTGGGCCACTCGCAGTCCTGAAGCGCTGTCTCCATCGTAAAGATGAGATTGAATCTATTGTGACTCTCATATGTTTGTACCTTTAATTGTTACAAATGGAATTTTTACCTAATTTTCTTACAGAAAATCAGTAAGAGCGTTATAATCTATATCGTTGACAAAGGACGCTCTATGACCGATATGGAACTTGAATTACAAGCAGCAATTGTCAAATGGCGAAATGCGGCAAACACAGCGCGCACAAATGAGGTGACTGCCACTAACCCACTCATCAAGGGTCGTCTGCAAGGTGTAGCTAAAGGCCTAGACATGGCCGCAGATCGCGTCGAATTGATCCTCACCAAATACTCTCCGCAGACGTAAAACCGTAGGTCAAAGTCTGCACTTAACGCTGCTTCCCAAGCAAAATGCCTAATCTGTGGGTAAATTGAGAGCTGTACTCCTGAGACGCTTGCCTATGAAACAAGCGGGCGAGGAGCCAAGCGCCTTCGTCCACCCTATACGAAAGCCCTCGGCTATAATCTGAGGACTTTTGCGCTTCAGGGATCGTCAATGGCTCGGCAAATTGGTACACTGGCGGAGAAATCGCTGCACGCGGCGCTGAAAGCGCATTACAGCCAAGAAGGGGATCGGCTGGAATGCGCGCTCGACAGCTACGTGATCGACATTCTACGCGGGAACCAGTGTATCGAGATTCAGACACGCCATCTGGTCGCCATGAGAAAGAAGCTGACCGCGCTGCTGGATCGCTATCCGATTCACGTGATTCATCCAATTGCGCAGGAGCGTATGATTGTGCGGGTCGATAGTGATGGCGCGATTGTCAGTCGCCGCAAATCGCCGCAACGAGGTACGGTTTATCACCTGTTTCCTGAACTGGTGAGCCTGCCGAAGCTGATCGTTCACCCGAATTTGACACTCGAAGCGTTGTTGATCCGCGAGGAGCAAATCTGGCTCGATGACGGGCAGGGAAGCTGGCGGCGCAAACACTGGAGCATCGCGGATCGGCGGCTGCTGGCGATTGTGCGAGGGCAAGTGTTTTGTGGTGCAAACGATTTTGCCGCGCTGATTCCGGCTGATCTGCCAAGTGAATTTGACAGTGGCGAACTGGCAAAAGCGATTCACGAGCAGCGGCACATTGCGCAGAAGATGGCTTACTGTCTGCGCGAGATGGGCGTGCTGCGAATCAGCGGGAAGCGCGGCAAGGCGCTGCTGTACCAGGTGAATCGTCCGATTGCCTGAATGGACGACCGATAGCTGCGGTAAGAGCGATTAATCAAGGAGTAGACAGACACACCCCTATGGTTGGAACAACACATGCTGCGGTTGGCGCGGCGCTCGGTGTAACCCTGTCCGTTGTGACGCCGCATTATACGCCGCTGACGCTGGCGCTGGTCGCCGGGTTCGCGGCGCTGCTGCCAGACATCGATCAACCGGTTTCGATCATTGGCCGACGCGCGCACGTCGCCCGCTACATGCACCATCGTGGCATCACGCACAGCGGGATCGCCTGGATGGTGATCAGCTTTGCCAGTCTGATTCTTTTGCCGCTGCCCGTCGCGGTAGCGATCTTCGTCGGCTATGGCTCACATTTGTTCCTCGACAGCTTGAATTCGACCGGGATACCGTTGTGGTATCCGAATAAGCGGAAATTCCGGCTGGCGAAGATTAAGGTTGGCGGATTCATCGATCACGGCCTCGCGCTGCTGGCCTTGATGGAACTTTTCGCGATTATTGCATTGCGGTAGCCGAATGAATAATTGGAAATTTACTATCCTAATCTGGAAACGTGACTATAATTAAAATAGCTCGTAATTTGTTCGCACGACAAAAGGATAATTGCTGATGACTGCTTTGCGAGGAGTCTCGTCTCGTCGCAATCTGCGTTCACAGCCGACCGCTTCGTCTACACACGATGATGAGTTGCAGGCAGGGTTAGGTCGTGACCAGGATGCAAATGCTTCTCTCAATAATGTTGATTTAACTTCTCAAAATTTATCCCCGGAAGCCATTGTCCATTTACAGCGGACAATTGGGAATCATGCGGTTCAGCGCCTCGTTAAACAGCATCGTCCGCCGCGAGCCAATATTCAGCGTGATGGCAGCATTGAAGATGTGCTGACACCAATCGAAAACCTCTCCGGCCACGCCAGCAACGTTGGCGACTTCGTTGGCAATGATACCTATGGCTTCAATCAGGGGGTGGCGGGCAGCACCGTCGGCACGATTGGCGCGACTGGCGGCATGGTGATCGGCGGCATCAAGATTGGCGCAAAAGCCAAAGAACTGGGTGAGGTTAACGAAGAACTCGAAGACGCGCGGGAGCGTTCCGGTAACGGCGTCGAGGGGATGCGAGCGATCATTTTGCTGCTCGAACGCAAAAAAGCCGCCGCCCAGAAGGGGATTGCGGAGGGTGTCGGCTCGGTCGTCGGCGGCATCTCCGGTGCGATTGGCAGTATCGCTGGCTTTTTCGGTTCGGCGACCGCTCAGGTGCTGTCGAAGGTCATGGGTGTGGTCGGCGCCGGGATCGCGATGGTTCTCGGAACCATTGCCGCTATCCGCGACTTTATGAACGTCCACAAGCGCCGCAAGGCCAAGAAAGCTATCAGTCTGGTCATCGACAGCTATGCGGAAATGGCGACTGACATTGGCACGGAGTTCCAGGACAAGAAGCAGGAACTCGAAACGCTGACCGCGAAGCCGAAGCGCAGCCGGACGGAGGCCGATAAAGAGCGGATGCGTAAGCTGCCCGGCAAGATTGCCGCGCTCGAACAACGCTTCGATGCGGTCGATCAGATGCGCGTGTCGCTCGCGATCTCCAAACGCAAACAGGGTTCTAAGGGCAAAATCCTCAGCGGCATCACCAATCTGGTCGGCGTTGGCGGGTCGGCGGCGCTCGGCGTGATGGGATTGGGAATGCTGGGGGTGCTCTCGGTTGGGGCGGCAGCAGGCCCGGTCGGTTGGGCGCTGGTGGGAGCGGCAGCCGTCGCAGCGCTGGCCTATTTCATCGGTCAGAAGGTCAAGCAGGCTATTCGTAACAGTAACGTCAAGCGCATGAACGAGGAACTCACGCTCGTCAACGAGTACCTCACTGCCGGTACCGTCAATGGCAATCCGCTCATTCTCAAGAGCGGCAGGGATGCCACGACTCTCACTGCGGAACAACGCCTGAAGCGAACTTGGCATCGCGGGTTTTTCCCGACCCTCGAAAAGAAGGGCTGGTTCAATAAACTCATCAGCAAGAGCAAGAGCGGCACGATGACGATGGCCGAGCGCAAGCAGGAGTTGCAGGATTATCTGGCGAAGTACGACAAGGAAGCTGCCGCCAATATCGTCTGGGAAGGTATTAAGCAGGCGTTACTGACGGATAAGGGCAATGTCGAGGTCAGCAATCCTCAGCACGACTCTGCGCACCCCGATCCCAACATCCCGGAGAAGATCACCCTCCGCCAGCAGATCAGAAACCTGATCGCGTTCTACTTTGGCGAGGGTGAGGTCGATAAATTTGTCGAGTCGATCCAAGGCACCAAGCGCGAGAAATATGCGCGCAGTCTGCTGCTCCAGAAGATGAAGCTCGAAGACAAGTAAGCGCTGAAAGTGCGTGGCTGATTGAGCCGACCTGCTTAACACGAGCAGGTCGGCTTTTTATTTCGGCTGCGGCGCTGCTCATCAGGGGGAAGGGGTGGCGGCGGGCGGATGCTCGATGAATGCCTGTTGCAGAGCGGCGTAAGCGGGCTTGGGCTGATAATTCACGTCGAAAGGAAGTGCCGCGTCGTCGTGATGGGTGAAGCTTGGTATCCAGCTATATTTGTCGGTGAAGCCCCACGTCACAAACCCGGTGCAGTTCGTGGCCTGTAAGCAAACGGTCAGCATATCGTGATAAACCTGCGCCTGTGCTTGCAAACGCGCGGTTTCGTCGCCGGAACCGTCCTGAAGCTTCACGTCCATCTCGGTGATCTGCACCTGCAAGCCGAGGGCGTTAATTCGAGCGATATTGGCAGCAACGGCAGCCGCGTTAGGCGGCACGCCAATGCCGACGTGCATCTGCATCCCGACCCCATTGATCGGCACGCCCTGACTCACCAGACCCGACACGAGCTTATAGACGGCATCGGCTTTCTGGTTCGCGCCTTCAGCACCATAGTCGTTGTAGAAGAGCAGGGCGTCGGGATCGGCTTCATGCGCCCAGCGAAATGCGTCGGCGATGTAATCCGCGCCAATGCCGTTGAGCCAGATCGTTTTGCGCAGGTCGCCGCGATTGTCATCGATGGCCTCATTGACGACATCCCAGGCGTAGACTCGGCCCCGGTAATGACTGACGACGTTGGTAATGTGGTTGTGGAGAATGTCGGTTAGCTGCGCGGGCGTGAACGTCCCTGAATTGAGCCAACTGGGTAGCTGCTGATGCCAGACGAGCGTATGCCCGCGCACGCGCATATCGTGGCTCTGGGCAAAATCGACCAGGAAATCGCCGTCGGTGAAATTGAACACCCCTTGCTGCGGCTCGGTCGCATCCCATTTCATGACGTTTTCGGGGGTGACGCCATTGTACTCGCGGGCGAGCGTGTTGGCGTAGAGTGGCTCGCTGCGCAGCGGCGGGATCGCTACGGCGCTGCCCATCAGCAGGTGATGAGCGTCAGCGAGATCGCGGAGAGCTTGGGTTTGAGCCTGGCTGGATGAAAAGTTGGTCATGAGCATAAGCATCGCAATCGTTACTAAATAACGTTTCATGAAACGAAACACTCCGTTGTTTGCTGTCTCCAGTATATATGCAGATGGCGCTGTAAGAAGATTACAAATGGTCTCATTGTGAAAAATGGTTCTGTTGACACTTTATGCGCCGCTCCTATAATCGCCCAAAGGTAGATAGTTTCAGTTTTCGGATTATTTTCTACAATGGACGATTCTTCTGAACTGATCGAACAGATTTTACGCCTCGACATCATGCTTCAGCGCCAGGTCTATGCCGGTTGGCCGGCGACGTGGGTTCAGGTCAAGTGGCCGGTGGGGGAGACGCGCGCATTGCTGTTGATCGCCAGCGGTTACGCCGATTCGCCGGGGCAGATCGCCGCTTTGCTCAACGTGAGCCGGACGACTATGACCGGAATTCTGGATCGGCTCGAAAACGACCACCTGATTTCCCGGCGCATTGACCCGGAAGATCGGCGGCGCTTCGTGCTCGAACCAACGCCGGAAGGTCAGGAACTGGTACGGCAGATCGATAGCTGGCGGCTGGGGCAACTGCGCGAGGCGTTAGAAATGCTCGACAGTGAGAGTTTGAGGGCGCTCCAGCAGGGGTTGGCGGCGCTGACGAAGGCGATGGACATCCGAAGTGAGCGCGTGACAGAGGGGATAGGAGAGGAAGAGGCATGACAGCAACTGCAAGTGGCAAGACGTTAAGTCCGAACTACAAGTGGATCGCATTGTCGAATACGACCCTCGGCGTGCTGCTGGGGTCAATGGACGGCAGCATCATTCTGATTTCGCTGCCGGATATTTTCAAGGGGCTGAACGTCAATCCGCTTGTACCTTCAGAAATCGGCAACCTGCTCTGGATGTTGATGGGCTACATGGTGGTGACGGCGACCCTGCTCGTATCGCTCGGTCGTCTGGCCGACGTGCGCGGTCGCGTGCGCATCTATAATCTCGGCTTCGCCATCTTCAGCGTCGGCTCGATTTTGCTGTATTTCGTGCCGGAATTGTTCCCCCAGTTAGGAGACACAGCCGTGCTCGCGCTGATCATCTTCCGATTGGTACAAGGCGTCGGATCGGCCTGTTTGATCGCCAACAGCACGGCGATTCTGACCGACGCTTTCCCACCGGAACGGCGCGGCCTGGCACTCGGCATCAACATGGTGGCGGCGCTCGGTGGTAGCCTCGTCGGTCTGCTGCTCGGCGGTGTGCTGGCAGCGGTTTCGTGGCGATTGGTCTTCCTGATCAGCGTGCCGTTCGGTGTGATCGGCACGATTTGGGCGTACCTGTCGCTGCACGATCAAGGCGCGCGACGTGCCTCGGCGCGGTTCGACATCCTCGGCAATGTCTGCCTCGCGGGTGGCCTGATCTTCCTGCTGATCGGCATGACCTACGGTCTGCTGCCTTACGGCGATTCGACCGTTGGCTGGAGCAGCCCATTCGTGATCGGCGCGGTGATCCTCGGCATTGTGCTGCTAGTGGCGTTCGTATTCGTGGAAATGCGCGCGCCTGACCCACTGTTCAACCTGAACCTGTTCAAAATTCGCCAGTTCGTGATCGGCTGTGTGGCACAGTTCGTCGTCTCGATCACCTACGGCGGTCTGCAATTGATCTTCATCATCTGGCTGCAAGGTGTGTGGCTGCCGCTGCACGGCTACACCTTCGAGCAAACGCCGCTCTGGTCGGCGATTTACCTGATCCCGCTGCTGGTCGGCTACATGATCTTCGGCATAACCAGCGGCTCGCTGACGCACCGTATCAGTCCGCGCACCGTGACGACCGTCTCGATGCTGGTGCTGACGGGCGCGTTCCTCGTGCTTCAAACCTTCCCGGCCAACTTCGATTACACGCCGTTTGCGATTGTGTTATTCGTGATCGGCGCGTGCTTTGGCGCATTCTCCGCGCCGAATACGACCTCGGTGATGAACTCGCTGCCGCCACAGTATCGCGGCGTCGGATCAGGGATGCGCTCGACCTTCCAGTTCGCGGGGAACCCATTGAGTCTGAGCGTCTACTTCACCGTCATGATCATCGCATTGAGCGTGACGCTGCCGGGAGCGATTCACTCTGGCTTGACCAATGCGGGTATCCCTGAAGCGACGGCGACACAGGTCGCCAGTCTGCCGCCGACAGGCGCGCTGTTCGCGGTCTTCCTCGGCTACAACCCGATGCAGACGCTCCTGCCGCCCGCCGTGATTGCGCAGCTTCCGCAGGCGGCGCAGGCGAACCTGCTCGGCACGTCGTTCTTCCCCGGCATCATCGCGGGGTCGTTCATCGATGCGCTGCACGAGGTGTTCCTATTCTCGGCGATCCTGGTATTCATCGCGGCAATCCTCTCGGCGCTGCGCGGCAAGCGCTTCGTCTACGACATAAGCACGCTGTCGGACGAAGAGCGCGCAGCGATTGACGCTTCGCTGGGGGCCGTCGGTCACTGAAGCCTAATATTGGAAAGGGCGTAATATGTTACGCCCCTGCAAGAGAATATACGCTGATGGAAACGCCGTTTTAAACGGCGTTTCTTTTGTCTTTAAACTGTTGATTAGCTGCGAATAGCGGTCTGTGGCACAGTTGATGCGGTTGGACACACACAAGGAAACAGGCATGGAATTAGCAGAGATGATCCGTTCGCGGCGCTCGATTGGCAAATTTACCGACGATCCGGTATCGCTGGACTTGGTGCGGGAACTGCTCGAAAGCGCGGTCTACGCGCCTAATCACCGACTGACCGAACCCTGGCGTTTCGTGATCGCCGCGCATGGGGCGCGCGAAAAATACGCGGCGATCCGCCGGGATATGGTGCTCGGCTTCATGAAAGATAAGGGCGAGGCCGAACGGCAGCAGGCAGCAGCGGGGACGTTTCAGAAGTTTATGAACGTGCCGGTCTATCTGTTTGTGATTATGCCGACCAGCGGTGATCAGGAACTCGACGACGAGAACTACGCCGCCTGCTGCTGTCTGATCGAGAATTTTCTGCTGCTGGCGTGGGAGCGCGGGCTGGGGACAACGTGGAAAACCTTCAAGAATGATCCGCGTCTGCGCACGCTCATCGGTCTGGGCGAAAATGAGCGTGTCGTCGGGATTGTCCACATCGGCTATTCCGCAGAAGACGAGCGAGTCGGCGTGCGCAAACCCGCGCACGAACGGCTGACCATTCTGGAATAAGCAGCGGGTATGATATAGTCATCCACAACGTTATTTGGGTCATAACGGCAATGCAGACTGCGGAGAAACAACTCCCGTTTGTTGTAGGCATCAGTGTGCTGGTGATCGGCGGGGCGGGGCTGCTGCTTGGCCTGCCTGTGTGGGTCGCGCTTGGATTAGCAGCGCTGGCGGCGGGAAGCGCGGCGGCAGTGCTGGTGCGCGCATTTCAGTTGGCGCTGCTGAACGCGCAGATCAAACGCATCGGCAGCGGTGATCTGCGTGCGCCGATTGTGGGGCAGAGCGATTTGGCACGGTCGCTCGAACAAATGCGCCTCGATCTGCTGCGCAAACTGGAGACGCTGACCGAGGAACGTCAATGGTCGGAAGCGCTGATTCAGTCGGTAGTCGAGGGGATTATCACTTGTGATACCGGCTGGCGTGTCCGCTTTTTCAGCGCCGGAGCGACCCGGATCACGGGGTGGAACGGCGCGGAGGCGCTCGATCAGCCGCTTGATCAGATCATGCCGCTCTCGGTGGATTCAGGTCGCTTCGGCGATTACGTGCCGTCGGATGGCGGGCGGCGCACCGTGATTGTGCGGCACCGCGGCGGGCAACTGATCACACTGGCCGTCACGCGCGCCAAGCCGATCAAAACGGGCGAGATCACGATGGTGATCCACGACATCAGCGAAGAAACGCGCCGTCGCAAGGCGCAGACCTATTTTCTGGCGAACATGTCGCACGAGTTCCGCACGCCGCTGGCAGGGATGCAGGCTTCGGTTGAACTGCTGCAAGAAAACCTGCACTCGCTCTCGCTGCGCGAAACCGAGCAGCTACTCAACTCAATTCACCTGAGCCTGACCGTGCTGCACCAGTTGATCGACAATCTGCTCGAAAGCAGTAAACTGGAAGCGAACCATTTTACGCTCAACCGCCG
Source organism: Phototrophicaceae bacterium (assembly GCA_035545875.1). GTDB lineage: Bacteria > Chloroflexota > Anaerolineae > Aggregatilineales > Phototrophicaceae > Flexifilum. The sequence goes on along the minus strand of DASZXN010000512.1, from coordinate 2,905 downwards.
CGCGACCGAACTTGAATCGCTGCTCGGTGAAGCGATCCGCGTGATCGAGCCGATGATCAACCGGCGCGGGCAGAAATTGACACTCGATGAGCCGCTGGCGCTGCCAATGCTGCAAGTCGATCCGACGCGCACGATTCAATTGATCGTCAATCTGCTCTCGAACGCCAGCAAGTACAGCCCGGATGGGAGCATCATTGAGCTTGGCGTGGCGCAGCAGGGCGATGCAATGCGCGTCAGCATAGCGGATCGTGGACGCGGGATTGCGCCAGAGCAGGCGAGCAGCCTCTTTCAGCCGTTCGTCCGCCTCGAACCCGAATCGCAAACCGATCACGGCTCCGGGCTGGGGCTGGCAGTCGTCAAAGCGATTGCCGAGGCACATCAGGGACAGGTCGGGGTCGAGGCGCGACCGGGCGGCGGGACAATCTTCTGGTTTACACTGCCAATTGAAATTCAGACTGAGGCAAAGACGGTATGAAAGCGCTGGTCGTTGACGATGATCGTGTGCTGGCCGATGTGGTGTCCTTCACGCTGCGGCGCGCCGGGTTCGAGGTGGTGCTGGCGCATGACGGTCGCGCGGCGTTAGATCGTTTCCGTGAGGATACGCCGCAAATCGTGATCCTCGATCTGGAACTGCCGGAAATGGATGGTCTGGAAGTCTGCCGCACAATCCGCGCACAGGCCGACACGCCGATCATTATGCTGACGGTGCGTGATGGCGACGAGGACGTGGTGCGCGGGCTGGAGATTGGTGCGGACGATTACATCACCAAGCCGTTTAGCCCGACGCAGTTGGTCGCGCGGGCACAGGCCGTCGTGCGGCGCAGCGGACAGGTGTCACTTCCGAAGCGCCTCTCGTTTGCGGGCATGACCCTCGACTCTGAACGGCACGCCGTTTCGCTCGACGATAGCGAGCCGATCCCATTGACGGCGCTTGAATACAGGCTGCTGGAAACGTTCGTGCTCAATCGCGAACAGGTGCTGCCCTTCGATATGTTGATTGATCGCGTCTGGGGGCCAGACGGCGGCGATAAGGCGATGCTCAAGCAGTTGGTTTACCGACTGCGGCGCAAAATCGAGCCGGAGGAAGGCGGTCATGCGGTTTATCTGGAAGCGATTCCTGGTATCGGCTACGCGTTGATGCGCGGCGGCACTTAACAAGAGGCGATGCGCTTCTCATCTCAAATTAAGGGCACTTTGCTATGGTGTATAACGATCATTATTTCACGAAAGGAGACTGAAGTTTTGTAACCAGTTTGTGACCACGTTGTAACCGCCGCTGTCACTTCGGGCACTTAAAGTCTATATGTACCCATAGGAGCGGATACGGTGAAGCATTTCCTCAAACTTTTGATCGCGGTTGGACTGCTGGCGGCGCTGGCGGTTGTTCCAACACAGGCGCAAAGCAGTTCCGTGACGATCACGCTGGCAGGCTACAGCGTCGTTCAGAACACCTACGCCAAAATCATCCCACTATTCACAGATTACTGGAAGCAAAAGACCGGGCAGGACGTGACCTTTCAGCAGTCGTATCTCGCTTCGGGCGCGCAAGGGCGCGCAGTGGCGGGCGGATTCGAGGCCGATGTGGTCGCGCTTTCGCTTGAAGGTGATGTGAACACGGTTGTCAAAGCGGGCTTGATCACGCACGACTGGAAAGACAACGCTTACGGCGGCATGATTTCCGACTCCGAGGTCGTGCTGGTCGTGCGGCAGGGCAACCCGAAAGGCATTCAGGACTGGGCTGATCTGGCGAAGTCCGGTATCGAGGTGATCACGCCGGACGCGGGCACGAGCGGCGGCGCAAAGTGGAACGTGATGGGCGCTTATGGCGCGGCCTATCGCGGCAAAGTGGCTGGCTTCGGTTCCGGCGACGACGGCGCGAAGCAGTTCCTCGCGGCGCTGTTTACCAACGTCAGCGTGATGGATGCAAGCGGCGCGGACAGTTACAAAACTTTTGAGCGCGGCGTCGGTGACGTTGCCATCACCTACGAAAATCAGTATTTCGCGGGACAGGCGGCAGGCGACAACTTTCAGATCGTTTATCCAAGCTCGACTCTCCTGATCGAGAACCCGATTGCGCTGGTCGATACTTACGTTGATAAACATGGCACGCGCGACGTGACGCAAGCGTTCATCGACTTCCTCTATCGACCGGATATTCAGGCGATTTTCGCCAGCGACGGCTTCCGTCCGCCTGTACTCAAAAATCCGAGTGATGCGACTCCCGAAGCAGGCGCGACGGCGGAAGCGACACCCGCAGCAACCGCAGCGGCAACGGGTACGGCAAGCGCAGTTACTTTCCCGGTGATTCAGGATCAGTTTACGATTGACGACTTCGGCGGCTGGTCGAAGGTGAACACCGACGTGTTCGGTGACAGCGGGGTGTATACCCAGGTCATCGCGCAGGTCAAAGGCAGCTAACTGATTTGAGTGTGCGGAACGCGACTTACGGTCAAAACAGCAGAGCTGCAGAGTTCCAGACCCCATTTGGGGCCTGGACTTTGCGTTTTATCGCCCTGACTTACTTGTTTGTGTTAATCGCTGTGCCGATTTTGGTGATCGTCGTCAACGGATTTAGCGCCGGGCTGGATCCATTTTGGAAAGCGATCACCGGACGGCAGGCGTTGACCGCGATCTGGTTGAGCGTCTGGACGGCCTGTGTGATGGCCGTGATCAACGTGATCATGGGCACGCTGACGGCTTACGTGCTGACCTTCTACGAGTTCCCCGGCAAGCGCATCCTCAATGCCATGATCGACCTGCCCTTTGCCATTCCGACGTTGGTCACGGGCGTGATGCTGGTGCTGCTCTATGGCCCGCAAACCGCGATTGGGATGCTGTTTCAGGACACGTTTGGCTCACGGCTGATTTACGCGCCGCCGGGGATCGTGTTGGCAGTACTGTTTCT
>DASZXN010000511.1:0-2306 GCA_035545875.1 Phototrophicaceae bacterium | reverse complement strand
CCGGCGCTCGGACTGGTTTCGCAGCCGCTCGCTCAAGGGATGCTGACGGCGCAGCTTGCGGGGGTGCCGGGTATTCAGAACAATACGCGCATCGCGCTTTACAACACGACCCTGCTGACGGTCGATGGGCAAGCGCCGCCGGAGGACGTGAGCGGGTTAGCCGCTTTACCGAATCGAAATCGCGGCGGGAACAACAGTAATCAACGCCGACCGTTCAACGTCAGCGTTCAGGTGCGCCAGAGCACGCAGCCGTCCGCGCCGCAGACGATGATCGCCGGGCGTGACCTGACGGCGGACGATCAGGGCAAGGACGTACTCGTCGTCACACAAGACTGGGCACAGTCGGTCGGCGCGAACCTCGGCTCGACGCTGGAGCTTTACAGCGGCGGCGTTCAGAAGCGTTTCCAGATCGTCGGCATCAGCGCGGCGCAAGGGCGAGTCGCTTTCGGCAAAGTGTTCGCGCCGCCCGGTACGCTCAGCGGCAATACCGATATCCAGTTCAACATTCTGCAAGTCGATCCGGCGGATTTGAATGCCGTGCTGCTCAAACTCTCGGAAAATCCGCTGGTATTCGCGCTCGACATTAGCTTTATCGACAGCCTGCTCTCGCGCATCATCGGCGAGTTCAGCGCGATTCCGACGGTCGTCGGCCTGCTTTCGCTGCTGGCGGCGGCGGTGGCGATGGCGAACACCGTTTCGCTGCAAACACTCGAGCGGCGGCGGCAGATCGGCGTGCTCAAGGCGGTCGGACTGAAAGGGCGGCGCGTGCTGCTGATCATGCTGCTCGAAAACACGCTGATCGGGCTGCTCGGTGGCTTGCTCGGCCTCGGCCTGAGCGCGTTGATCGTCTCCGGGATGACGCAGGCGGGCACGGGCGTGTCCATCCCCATCCCAGCGAACGCCATGCCGATTGCCATCGCGCTGATTGTCGCCTCGGTGCTGATCGCGTGGGCATCAACCTTCCTGAGCGCGAGCGCCGCTGTGCGCGAGCACGTCGCCAATGTGCTGCGTTATGACTGATCCGAGCGCGTGAGCGCGAGTCGCCTATTCGCTCTCCTGAAGCGAGTCCTGTAATCGGTGCAGCAACTCGATCAACTGCGCCTGTTCAGGCTCGCTTAACACCTCGAACCAGCGTTTTTCATTCTGATGCACCACCTGACGAAAGTCGGCGGCGACCTGTCGGCCAAGATCAGTAATTTCCACGAGAACCATCCGTCGATCTGTCAGCGAGGGATGGCGCTGCACGTAGTTGCGCCGTTCCAGTGAATCGATCAATCCGGTGACGGTTGCCCGGCTGATGATCAGGCGGTCGGCGATCACGTTGGGCGGCAGCGGTGTCTCTGAGTCCGCCAGGATGCCGAGCGCCAGCGCGGAGCCGGGGCTGAGTTCGAACGGCTGAAGCCGATCCGCAATCCGCTTGACCATCAAATCGGCGGTATGGGCGAGATTCATGGCGCACTCGGTCGCGTGAGCGCTGGATGCCGCATAAATGTCCTCGAAATCGGAACGAACCTGAATTGCAGGATGATTAGGCACCTGATAATTAGCCTCTTGACAAATTTAGTTAGCCTCCTTATTATATTTCCTATCGATGGGTTATTCAAGGCAGCAATGGTCATATTGGGAGGCTCATCATGATCGACACAAAATATATCGTTTTAGCAACGGGCGAGGGACGCAAGCTCCAGTCCGGCCCCGGAAGAGACTTGATTTTTAAGCTGACAGGGGAAGAAACCGATGGCGCGCTCGATTATTTTATTGTGCAGGTCGCGCCGCACGGTGGCCCGCCGCTCCACGTCCATCATGTACAGGATGAGACCATCCACGTTCTGAAAGGCCGCTTCAAAATTCGCATCGGCGAGCAGATTTTCTATCTCGAAGAGGGCGGCTTCGCCTATTTGCCCAAGAAAGTCCCGCACGCCTTCCTGAACCTGACAGGCGAAGGTACCGAAGTCATCGTCACCTACACGCCGGGCGGCGGGCACAAATTTTACGAGGAGTTCGGGCCGATTTCGCGTAATGGGCCGCCTGATCCGAAGGTGATCGCGCCTGTGTTTGAGCGGCACGACATGAGTCTGCTGGGGCCGCCGCTCAAGCCAGACGCGGAATAAACGCCGCTGAATTTGTGTAAAATTATCGGGACGACCTGATCAGGCCGTCCCGATTTTATTTGGGAGCTACCGAATGCCGATTCACCTGCCCGAACACGCTACCGAAGCGAGCAAACTCCGTGCCGAACTCGCGGAGCGCCTCGTGCAAAGCTGCCCGTCCGATCTCGCCGACGAGATCGCGCTGGTCGGTTCGAC
>DASZXN010000510.1:0-3290 GCA_035545875.1 Phototrophicaceae bacterium | reverse complement strand
ACCCCGTTCACCTTTTATGACCCAAACAGAAATTTGAGGCGATGACACTGACCCTACGAGGGTTTCCCATAAAGTAGGGGCGTAATATGTTACGCCCCTACAATTCCATCTGAGGAAGTGCTTAGAAATTGGGTACGAACTGCGGATCGGTCGGCACGTTGTCTGTCCAGGTATCGAAAATCTGGACGTTGGTTTTCGGGTCTTGGCGCAGATTGGTCAGATAGGTATTGAACTCATTGTCGAGCGCCGTCTGATAATCGCTGTCACTCAGCGGGCGATCCTCACGGGCGCGCACCTGAATGATGTGATACCCGTACTGGCTCTTGACCGGGCCGACCAGCGCGCCAATGTCCGCGCTCTTGACCGCATCGGCGAACTCTTTGACGTAGTTGCTGGCGGGTGCCCAGCCGAGTTCGCCGCCCTGCGACGACGAGCCATCGGTCGAGACGGCTTTCGCCAGCGCCGAGAACGATTCGCCTGCCTTGAGCGCCGCGAGGACGTTGTTCGCGGTGTCCTGATCGCCGACGAGAATGTGGCGGGCATCGACGTAAGGCGCAGTGTGCGACACGTCCGTGATCACGGCCTGCTCGACCTTCGCGCGCAGCGCCACCGTGCGGAAGTAATCCATCACGTCGGACTGGCTGACGCCCGCAGATGTGGCGAGCGAACTGAGCAGGTCGCTTTTGTTCTGCGCGTACTGAGTCGCCTGTTCGGTTACATTAGGCGTGGGCGAAGGCGTCGCCGAGGGGTAAGGGGTCGCTGTGAACGACTCCGTGACGGCGGCGGTCGCCGCTGCGGTTGCGGCTGCCGAAGCTGCCGTTGCTGCTTCGGTCGCGTTGGGTGTCGGTGTTGAAGTTGGCATCGGCGACGGCGTGGGCGAAACCAGCGGCGTGGGTGAAATCGTCGGCGACGGGGTAATCGTCGGCGTGGCGGCGCTCGGCGGAGTATAACCAACCTGCTTCTGAATTTGCGCTTCCACGTCAGCGTCAGTGACGGTGATGTTCAACTCGGCGGCCTTCTGGCGCGCGAGTTCATCCTCGACCATCGTATTGAGCACGTCGTTGCCCAACTGATCGGCGACCTGAAGCTCGCCGTACCACGTGCTGTACGGCTGCTGGCTGCTGACCAACTGGTTCAATTGATCGCTGGTATAGCCGAAGCTCTGGTACAGGGAGAGCGCGCTGTTCAACTGCTGGATCAGCAGGGCGCGTTCGATCCGGGCGCGCGTCTTGAACTGGGCGACGGTAATGTTCGTCCCGTTGACGTTCGCCACCGCCTGATTCGGCACAATCAACTGCTCGTTGATAATCGCGCCGACCAGAATGATGACCGCCAACAGCACAGCCACCGTCGTCCCGATGATCACGATCCGCTGAATTTCCGTTTCACGCTCGTGCCTGGAGCGGTATTCACGCAGGAGTTTAGGTTGCTGCCGGGCATTTGAAGTCCCGGATCCTTTTTTCGGTTGATCGGGCTTTGGCTGCCCGGTGGTGCTGCGCTTCGACATCTTCACTCCCTATAAAAAGAAAAACATGCCTCGCCATACCGAGCGAAGGGCATGGTGGCAACCAGAGGTTGCTTCGCCATGCCCTTTGGCAAGTATCTATTCGAGCGCCGAGCTTAGTCCTGCATCAGCACGAAGGGCAGCAGCGCCAGATGACGCGCGCGCTTGATCTCCCGCGCCAGTTCCCGCTGGCAGCGCGAGCAGTTGCCCGTCTGACGGCGCGGCTTGATTTTGCCCGTCTCGGTGATGTAGCGCTTCAGCGTGTCCACATCTTTATAGTTGAAGCAGCGCCCCTTCGGGCAGTAGGTTCCCTGCCGATAACGGCGGCCAAAGCCGCGCGAGCCACCGCGTCCACGCCGATCATCACGGTCATCGCGGTCACCGCCGCGACGAGGGCTTTCATCGCCGTCGCCATCGTCGTCGTCATCATCGTTGTCACGTCGGCGCTTGATGTCATCAGTTGTCATGTTGTCAATTCTCCACAGGTAGACTAGAAGGTGTAATCGCTGTTATCACCATCGTCGTTCACGTAATCAAAATCGCTGTGCTGCCGACGGTCGCCGAGCAGAATCATCTCGTTGGCGACCAATTCGGTGCGGAAATGCTTTTTGCCCGTTTCGTCTTCCCAGCCGCGCGTTTGCAGCCGTCCTTCGACGTATACTTGCTGGTTTTTGGTCAGATGCGCCTTGCAAATCTCCGCGAGATTGCCCCAGGCGACCACGTTGAACCACTCGGTTTCTTCGCGGCGCTCGCCTTCGGCAGAAACCCACGTGCGGCTGGTGGCGACGCTGAAACTCGTCACCGGGCGACCGCTGGGTGTGTAGCGCATTTCGGGATCACGCCCGACGACCCCGATAATAATGACTTTATTCAGACCGCGTCCCATAAGTATTTTTACTCGGCAAACCGACGCGCCGGATTACTCGTCGGTGCGGACGAAAAGATGGCGGATCACGAAGGGCGAGAGGTTGAGGTTGCGCTCGATTTCGAGCAGCGCGCTCGGCTCGATCTTCGCCTCGAACAGGACGTAGAAGCCTTCGCGCTGCTTCTGGATCTCGTAGGCCATCTTGCGCCGTCCCATGCGATCAATGCGGGTCACCTGACCCAGTTCGCCTGCTTCAACCCAGGCGCGTACCTGGTCGATGGTGTTGTTCAACTGCGTCTCGTCAACACCATCGAGGCGCACGATAAACGTGAGTTCATAAGCTCGTTTCATGAGTGTATTGGTTGTCCCCTTCCCTGGGATTGCCCTGCTGCGACGCGAGTGCGCCCGGTCAGAGCGGAAAGTTCGTGCGATAGATTAACAGACTTGCCATACTACACGATCCCCGAAACTTTGACAACGGTTGATTCTATTGCTGCCCGATGAGGCGCTCGTTAGAATTTAAACGGAGTCAACTTGAGAAGGACTAGCATGAAACGCAGGCGAATTTCACCCATTATGATCGCCGGGGTGTTGGCGATTTTGAGCGCGCTTGGCCTAATCGCGCTGATCACGTCGGGCAGCCTGAAAACCGACATCGATCCAACCCAGCAGCAGGCGACGGTCAACGCGATTGTCTATTCGCGGCTAACCGAAACGGCTCAGGCGCGCCCAACGCTCGATCCACTGCTGGCATCGGCAACAGCATTGACGGCTCAGGCAGCGGTGACGGATGCTCCATCGGGGACGGTTACGCCGAATAGGTGAGCTTAAGCGCCGAAAATTTCTTTGAGGGGAAGGGTGAAGCCGGGCAGAACGTCGCCGCCGTCGAGCGTGCCATCGATGTCGATGACTTGGACTTTC
>DASZXN010000509.1:0-6099 GCA_035545875.1 Phototrophicaceae bacterium | reverse complement strand
CAAATCGCCGATGGTATTGAGCAGGCGCACATCGTCCTCGGACAGTTCACGCCAATCAGCGCTGACGACGTTCAGCACGCCGATGCGCTGGTTGTGATGATAAAGCGGCACGCTGGCATGATAACGCAGCCCCTTCGTCCCCTCGTGCAATCCCTGAAGGCGCGTGCAGGTGACGATGCTGACGTTGCGGGCGTTTTCCATCTCGCCGAGCGCGTATTTGTCGAGGCAGAAGCAGTAACTGCGGCCATCCATCCGTTCGGGATGCTCCGCAAGGCCGGGCGGCAGGTTGAGCGCCGCCGCCAGATAAGTCGCGCCCGTGTCCTCGCGCTGCAACCAGACCCAACTGGTCTGCACGTCGAACAACTCGGCGATTTTGCGCAGCGCCGCGTCGAGCGCACGGTTGAGATCGACCTCGCGGTTGAGCGCGTCGGCAATCGTGTTGAGGATCGAAAGCTCACGGTTGCGCTTGGTGAGCTTTTCGTTGGTGGATTCAGATTCGGGAGCCATTGGGAATTCCTGATAAGGCTTATCTACTGCGTATTATATGTCGAGACAAGCGTCACGCATACCGAATAAGGGCATGGCCTGCCATGCCTCTACAAAATCAGCGAATGATGGCAATTACATGGATGCGACCAGACTTACCAGAGAACCGTTCCGGCTTCGCCGTTATCGATGGCGATCAGGTTCTCGGCGATCAGCGCGGAAAGGACGAGCGCGTGGAAGCGTTTGGGCGGCGGCAAAAATTTGACCGTCGTCAGGCGCAGCGTGGTGAAGAACAGGCCGATCAGATAGGAGCGGGTCGATTGCGACCCGCCGAGGCGGTCGCGGAAAGCCAACTGGCGCACAGTCAGCACGGCGTCATAGACCTTACGCAGTTCAGGAACTTCGAGGAATTTTTCCGGCAGCATCGGGAACAGTTCGCCGGGATGTTCGAACAACGCCTGCGACCACTCGAACAGCGTGCGACCGGGCGGATACTCGTTGTTCTCGATCAGGATCGAGGCTTCAAAGCTGACGTAATCCTGGAGCAGCGGGCCGCGCTGAGTGTTGGCGAAGTCGATCAGCCAGGTTTCGCCGCACTTGTCGATCAGGACGTTGTGCAGGTGCAAATCGCCGTGAATGGTCGTCTCGACGAGGCTGGAGACAAAGCTGCCCCGGTGAAAGAAATCGAGCGGGTTGGTGAGCGGCGTCTCGGTTTGAAACCAGAACTTCTGCGAGAGCGAGTTCGACCTGCCGACCGAGCGCGCGATCACGAGCAGTTCGTCGAGCTTGGCTTCCAGTTCTTCCTCATCCAGACGAAGCAAATTGATATAGAGCGGGCGCAGATCGACGTTCTCGTGAACGCGCGCTCGGCTCCCGTGTTCAGCCGCCAGCGTATCGAGGAACAGATTGCCGATTACGTCGCCAATATGGTCGCTGTCGCGGGTGTTGCGGAAGAACTGGGCGAAGTCGCGGATCGACCCGTCAAGGCCGTCGAAAGTGTAGATCATGCCGCCGAGGTTGCGCGTGCGCCGCACCGACATGAGCGCGCGCGGATTGCGTCCCCAGCGTCCCCAGCGCTCGATAAAATCACGGAAGCGGCGCACCTCTTTCTCGATGATGCTGCGCTCGCCGACTTTGGCGATCATGACCGGATAGCCATCCGACGTGACCTGAAAGACGAAGGCGCGGCTGTAACCCTGATTTTGCTCCTCGACGGTGCGAATGTCGATACCGTCGTGATCCGCGAACATCTTACGCAGCAGCTCGTCCAGTTCCTCCTGAAGCTCGGCGACTTCCGGGCCTTGGTTGAAAGGCATCCGGCGCGGAACACGCATGACGAACTGCTGTACGTCGCTGATTTGCAGCCCCCAGTTGATGTGGACGACATCCTCGGCGATGCGGCGCACGTGATCCGGCAGCGTGCGCAAGGCGTTCGGCTCTTTTTCCAGAAAGATCGAGGCAAGCGTGCCGCTGACCTCGAAGGCCGGGTCAAGCTCGCCAAAAACGGCGAACACGGCTTCGCGGGCGATGTCGAGATCGGCAGGCAGCGTGAGCAGGACGATCCCGGTCGAGGGATCAAGCTCGCGCAGGTCGTACATCAACTGCAAGCCTTCGTAATTATAGGGGTTGCTGTCGCCGAGGCGCACGTCGATCACGGCGACGTGGAAGCGTTCACGGCGCAGCAGATCGAGCGCTTCCTGACGGCTGTGCGCGACCGTGACGCGGTAGCCTTGTGAGGTGAGCAGCCCGGCGAGCATCTGGCTCAACACAGCCGAGTCGTCCACCAGCAGGACTTTACAGTGATCAGCGTACTTGAAGGCCATCGTCACGGTCGAATGTTTGGTTTTCTAACCTATACTTAACCTAGTATAACCGTAATTTTTACAAATGCTCGCAATCGCCGCCGCAGCGCCGGTTTTTCAGCACGCAGCAAATTCTAACCGCTGTGCCGTAGCGCGCGCGACCGTTCCATGCTAGATTGCTTCATAAAGCAAGCCAGCGGGTAATCGGCAAAACGTAAAGTTTGCTTTTTTTAACGCTGGCGTAGGGTTATAGTTAGGAACGTTCAAATTACCAGATTTGTCTAATGGATCAAGAGCGAAAAATTTCCCGGAGGTTTCATGGATGTCTAGGCGACTTATTCCCCTACTCCTTATTCTGATGCTGATGGTGCTGTCGGCGGGAGCGGCACAGGCGCAAGCCCCGTTCGTCAACATTACCAGCCCGGCTAATAACACGACCATCACCAACCTCGGCTCCGTCCTGAACGTGACCGTCAACTTCGGCAACGCGCCCGAAGGCGGCGCGGGTCTGCTGCTGCGTGCCTGGGACGACGGCGAAAGCCAGATGTTCGCGCAGAACGCGACCAACGACGTGAGCCTGATCCCCTGGCAGACGACGCTTGATTTTACCGCGACGCCGCCGACTGCGGGAACGCATGGTCACCTGACGGCCTACATGCTCGACGCGAGCGCCAATATCATCGCCACCTCCGCGCCAATTCAGGTGACGTATGGTTCTCCGGCTCCGCCGACGCCCGTTCCGACGAATACGCCACTCCCGTCGCCCACGCCGACCAATCCGCCGCCACCGACGCCCACGCCGATTCCGTCATCTACGCAGATTTCGATCTCGGTTCCGGCCAACGGCGCGACGGTTGATCCCAGCACGGCGATCTCGGTCAGCGGTACGGGCGGCGGCCTAACCAACACGACGGTTACGGTGCGGCTGTTCAACGCCAACAATCAGGAACTCGGCGAACAGAGCGCCGTGCCCCTTTCGGATACTACGTGGGCGCTGACGGTCACCCAGACGCAGAACGTTCCGACGACGGGCAACGGCAGCCTGATCGCTTATGCGATCAGCGGTAATACGGTCGTGGCGGTGTCGAACCCGGTCGCCGTGAACTTCCCCGGCGCACCGCAGCCGACGCCGACCTCGCCCGCCACGCCGACCGTTCACATCAGCCAGCCGAACAACGGCTCGGTCATCGACATCTCGCATCCGGTTCACGTCAGCGGCACCAGCCACAACCTGCCGATCCATAAAGTGACAGTACGCGCGGCGCGATCCGATTCAAGCGTGATCATCGACGCGACGGTCAACACCTTTGGCAACGGCAACTGGAGCGCCAACCTGCCCGTCAGCGTGCCGCCGGCCACGCCGGGGATCATCTATGTTTTTGCGCTCGACAGCGGCAACAACATCGTCGCGCAGGACAGCATCAATGTGACCTGGGGCGCAGTCAACGTCAACCCGGTGATCACGATCACCAGCCCGCAGCAGGGACAAATCGTCGGCTTCAACAATGCGCCCATTCCGGTATTCGGCTTCGAGGCCAATGCCTTTGAAAATACCGTCGGGGTGCGCGCCCTCGATACCTTCGGCAATACGCTGGCGCAGACTTCCGCCGTCGCCGCGCCGAACGGCAACTGGCAGGCTTACCTGAACGTCAACGTGACGCCGGGCACGCCGGGATCGCTGCTCGCCTTCATCTCCAGCCCGCAGAATGGCGCGATTATCGCTTCAGCGCGCGTCAACGTGATCTACGGCGGACAGTGTTTCATCCGCACCGACTGGCCGATCTACGTGGTGCAGGCGGGTGACACGCTGCTGAAGATCGCCCAGCGCACCGGATCGACGGTGGCGGCGCTGGCAACCGCCAACTGCATCTCGAACGCCAACATCGTCTACACCGGACAGCAGCTTCACGTGCCGAACCTGCCGGTGACGCCAGCGCCGCAAAACGTGACCATCAACATCCTCACGCCCGCCAATAACACGCAGGTCAACAGCGCCCTGCCGATCACGGTGGCAGGCAACGGCCTGAACATTGCCGGGAACGACGTGGTGGCGCGCGCGCTCGACTCGACGGGCAACCTGCTCGCGCAGCAGACGACGACGGCAGGCGCGGGGGACGCGACGGGCAACAGCGCCTGGCAGGTCAGCCTGATGGTGAACACACCAACGACGACAACCGGTACGATCTACGTGTTCGCGCAGTCGCCCACCACAGGCGCGGTGATCGCCGACGCGCTGACCAACGTCACGTTCGGCGGGAGCGCGCAGGCCGCGCCGACGCAAACGCCGACCGAGAAGAAGCTGATCATCTCGCAGCCAACCGATGGCATCTCCGTCCCGGCAGTCGGGCCGCTTCAGGTCACGGGACAGGTGATCGGGCCGTTCGACGGCGACGTGTACGTGCGCATCCTCGACAGTCAGGGCAACGTGATCGGCGAAACCGAGGCCAACACCTCGCAGCCGGACGCACAGGGCAATTCGCTCTGGGTCGCCTCACTGACCGTCAATCTGCCGCAGGGGACGCGCGGCACGATCTTCGCCTACATCCCCTCGCCCTTCGATACGTCGGCGCTGATCTCTGACGCCGTGAATATCGTCTTTGGCGCGGCGACCAACGGGCCGTTCATCACGCTGACGAACCCAATGCCGTATGCCACGCTCGACATCAGCCAACCGCTGACGATCACGGGAACGGGCGGCGCGCTGCCCAACGGGGCGCTGGTGGTGCGCGCGCTCGACAGTCAGGGCAACATCCTCGCGGAAGCGCCGACGACCATCGCCAATGGTGGAAACACGTGGCAGGCGACACTGCAAGTCAACGTCGCGGTCGGCACGCGTGGCTCGATTGTCGCCTTCGCCACGCAGGGGCAGAATACGACCCCGCTTGCCATCGCCAGCGCGTTCGTGACCTTCGGCGATCCGAGCAGCACGGCCAACTTCGTCAGGATCAACGCTCCGCTGCCCGATTCGCTGATCGATCCGAGCCAGACGCTCATGATCGGCGGCACGGCGGACATGCGGAACGGCAACACGGTCAAGGTGCAAATCGTGGACGATCAGGGCAACGTGCTGGTCTCGCAGCCGCGCAACCTCAGCCCGGCGATCAACGGGAATTTCGGCGTCTGGCAGATGCTGGTCGAACTCAAGAGCATGGCTCCGGGGACGCACCTGCACATCGTCGCCATGACGACCTCGAAGGTCGATGGCTCAACGCTTGCCACTGACAACGTGGACATCATCGTCGGGAATGCGTCGCAGCCGACAAGTTGAGACAAGACTCGCGTGTAGGGGCGCAGGGTGCTGCGCCCCTACGGGATATTGGTGAGTAGGAATCAAAAAGGTCACGGCAAAACCGTGACCTTTTGCATTCTTTCAACGACGGATTTTGGGTTAGGCGGCGACGATATGGCCTTCGACAGGCTGCGGACGACGCTCCGACGCAACTTCGCGGCGGTACTGATCCCACAGCACTTCCAGTTGATTGGTGATCTCCGGGATGCGCGCCTGCTGGGTGGAACTCAGGTGCTGCTTTCCGGCCAGCCGATACAAATCACGACGTTCGTCTGAGAGTTGGTTGATACGATTCATGGTCTCGTTCATTTTGTCCCTGCGCTTTCCCTTGCGAAATTACAGACGCTATTATGCGGGTCTTTCTTACCTGCCAAAGTCATTGTAGGGACGCGATGAATCGCGTCCGGTATTTCTGAGCAGCGGACGGGATAAATCCCGTCCCTACAAGAGCGCGGTTATGGGAATAGACCGAAACATCTTTCCCTACAATTTCTCAAACGCGGCGACCGATTCGATGTGGTA
>DASZXN010000508.1:0-5167 GCA_035545875.1 Phototrophicaceae bacterium | reverse complement strand
CGCTTGCGAAAGGATGTGCTGCCCGGTATGGTGCTGCATGTGATCGAAGCGGCGCTCCCAGTGAAGCATGGCAACCGCGTCGTCGCTGGAAAGCTCGCGCTCCAGCACGTGAACCACCTCGCCGTCCTCCCTGCGCGCGATCACGTCGATGACCGGAACGTCGTTAATTGTGCCCGTGTCGTTGGGCTGACCGCCGCTGGTCGGGTAAAAATAGGTGCGGTCAAGGATTACCGCCGGGTGCCCGTTTTCGGTCAGCCGCCCGGTGATGCGCGCCGAAAATTCGCGCGTATAGGCATCGTCGTAATACAGTCTCATCGTTCCATCCATTTTTACGAATTTTTTGCAGGACGATTTTAACGTTTCTCGCGTAAAGTGCGACACCAACCGTTTGCATACTTACACACCTACAGAGGATAATAAAGATCAAAAAAACAAGCCGCTTTGAGTCTTTTCCTCTGGAGGACACGTGAAAAAACTCCTGTTTCTCCTCGTAACCGCGTTGCTGATCGTCCCCAGCATCGTGCTGGCGCAGAGTGATTCGCTCACGCGCGACCAGATCAACAACATTTCCAAGAGCGTCGTGCTCGTGCTGGCGTTCGACAGCAGCGGTCAGCCCTATGCCAGCGGTTCCGGCACGATCATCCAGGCCAATGGGCTGATTTACACCAACCGTCACGTCCTCGAAGGCGCGTCCGACTGGGCGATTCTCACGCCGAGCGCCATCGGCGAGCAGGCGCAGATTGCCTACTACGCTTCGCCTGTCTTTATCCACAATGACGTTGACTTCGCCGAACTGCAAATTGATCGTGACGCCAATGGCAAGCCGATCCAGAAGTCGTCGCTCCATCTGCCCGTCATCCCGCTGGCCGATTCGCCGCCGGACATTGGCGATCCGATTTTCGTGTTCGGCTATCCGGCGCTCGGCGACGCCCATCTGGTCGTGACCAACGGCACGGTGACGACGATTGAGAACGAGACGCTCAACAACCAGCGCATCCCCTACTGGTATCAAACCGACGCGCAAATCTCACCCGGCAACAGCGGCGGTCTGGCGGTCAATCTGATGGGGCAAATGATCGGCATCCCGACCAAAGTGCAGGCCGAAGGCGAGACGCTTGGTCGTTTGGGCGGCATCCTCAGCGCTGCCGCAATCGAGGGCGCGCTGCAAATGCCCAACGACACGGTGCAACTGCCGCTCAACGGCCCGGTGCCGATCAAATTCTCGACCAACGAGCCGCAGCCATCAACGCCCTCACCGAACAACAACAATCAGCAGCAGCAGAACAACCAGCAGAATAACCAGCAGAACTCCCAGACGAGCCAGCAGCTTTCGATTGAGATCACCAACGTCGAGGACAACTTCACCTATCAGAACGCGCTGGGGATCAAAGTACACACCAAAATCGAGGCAGCAGGCTACAACGGCGACACGCTGCGCGCAGCGGTCTTCGCTTACTGGGACGACGGTTCGCCGATCCAGGCCAACAACCGCGCCAGCAACGACGCGCGCAACGATACAGGGCAGCTCACCGTGCAGCAGACCCTGACCGCAACCTACGACGATACCATCTGGGATGACGCCTGGTTCTTCATCCCATACGAAGATTTCCCGGATGGCCGCACCGGAACATTTCCCGCCTATTTTGAAGCGCAAATCGGCATTGATGGGCAGCAGTTCACCGCCCGAAGCGACGACAGCGCTTTCCAGTACACCTATTCCAATCAGCAATTGATCGTGGACATCACCAGTCTGGAACATAATATCCAGTACAACAACGACGACGGTCTGAAAGTCCACAGTCACATCAATACACTCGGTTATAAGGGGCAGCAGGTGCGCGTCGCCGCCTTCTTCTATTGGGCGGATGGCACCCCAATCTCTGGAAGTGAAGCGCCCACAAACGACCGCACGACCGATGGTCAGTTGACGGTGCAGGCGGTAATCACACCCAGCTACGATAATTCGCAGTGGGATGATTACTGGTTCTTCATCCCGTACAGCTATTTCCCGACTGGGCTGCACGGCGATCAGAGCGCGTTTGTCGAGGTCGAAATCGGGCTGGACAGCGGTACTTTCACCAGTTGGAGTCAGGATCAGGATTTCGTGCTGAACTACGACCAGTGAGATCGAATCAACAGATTCGTCGTAGGGGCGGGGTTGAAACCCACCCCATAGGCATCAACTTAAGGCTTTCATCTTAGCCCTCAGCCCCTACCCTTCTCCCTGAGGGAGAAGGGTGAAAAACGACTTGGCGGGTTTAAAGTCCCTCGCCCTCAGGGAGAGGGATTTAGGGTGAGGGCTTAACTTGATATGAATGGGCGGGGTTGAAACCCACCCCTACGTTGATAGTCACGATGCTGCCGCGCCAAAGAAGCGCTTGAGCACGGCCTCGGCAGGTTTGCCGTGAAAGCTGTAACCGCGATCCGTCAAACCACCCTGATCAGGATCGGTCGAGAGCGCCCACCAGAACACGCCTCTCCACCATGATTGTCCGCCGAAGGCTTCAAACAACGCCTGATACGAGTCGGCCTGTTCCTGCGGATCAGTCGCGCCGTCAAGCGACCAGTCGCCGGGCAGGATATTCGTGCCATCGACGCTCATATAGCCGACTTCGGTCAGAATGATCGGCTTGTTCCAGTGCTGGGCGATTTCGCCCAGAAAGGCGACCGTCGGACTCCAGCCGAGTTCCATCTGCGCGGGCGTCGGGTTTTTGGTCAGTGTGACGGCGAAATAGGCGTCGATACCAATCGCGTCCAGTTGATCCCACCAGCTAATTTCGAGCGGCTCGACGTAGGTTAAGGCGGCGTAGGTCAGCGGGCCGCTGTAGACGGCGCGAACCGCGCGAATGACGCTCCGCCATTGATCGGCGTGCGTCACGGTATCGCCGAGTTCGGTGCCAACCGTGAAATACTCGGCGTGAAGCTCCTGCGCCAATGCCGCGTAATGCGTGATAAAGCGAGTATAGCTGGCGAACCACGCCGTCCACGCCGTCTCATCTGAACCAAAGTTGATATTGAAGCGCCCGTTACTCGAATTGGGCATGTCGAGCGGATCGACGTGCGGCTTAAGCATGACCTTCAGCCCCAGGCTGTGCGCCTGCGTGATCACGTGGCGCAGGTCATCGTCGCTTGCGCTGGCGTGAGCGCAGCTAATCTCGGTCGTGCTGTCATTCTGCTGATAACAGGTGACGATCACGGCGACCCAGTTCGCGCTGCTCGGCGCGACAATCTGCGCCAGCGTTTGATCCGACAACAGATGCGAAAAATCGCCACGTTTATCAGAAACGTAGCTTACGCCCCTCTGGAAATCGGCGGGCAGCGGCGCGACCGACACGGCGGCGCTCACCGGCGGCGAGCATACCGTCACAAAGAGCAGGAACACCAGCACGACGACAATCGGGAGCGCGAGCACGAAGCAACCGAGCCTGCGCCACGACCAGCGCGCAGCATGATGATGTGAAAATTGAGACGACAGACGCATACGCTTTCAAATTGATCGACACGGACACCAAGTGCCGCCATTGTAATGCGAATTGCCATACAGCTTCAAGCGCTGATGAGACCATTGGTATGATAAAAACTCATCGTTGATTCAGCCAAATCGGTTATGCTGAATCGATCAGAGGAACACTGCTGGTTACGATACCGTAATCGGGCTGCAACCCGACCGTAATCAGCAGCGGCCACTGTAAATGTAGCTGCGTCATGAGTGTCAAGCGAGGTTCACATGCTTCCAAAGTCGATTCGCTGGCGTCTTCCGCTCAGTTATGCGGGGATCGCGCTGCTGGCAACGCTGGCGCTCGGCGCAGTCCTGCTGACCACCCTGCGCGGCTATTACGCCATGCGCGAGCAGGAAACCTTGGTCAGCAACGCGCAATTCGTCGGCAATCTGGTCGGCACAATGTATGCCCGCGAGCTGCCTCAAGATCAGATCGACTCGCAGATCAACATGCTGTCCTTCGTCTCGCAGGCGCGCATCCAACTGTTTGATAACAAAGATAACCTGCTGGCTGATTCGGGCAGCCCGAACGAAAAAAGCATTGTTACCTACAATTTCAGGTCGGTCACCCCCGATTCTATTAGCGAATCGGCTTCTGGGGCGATCTCCGCCCAACCCAGCGCCCCCGGAGGCGATACCGTCTACATTCAGGAACCGAGTGTGATTACGACGAACGGCATGATCGTTCAAAAATATGGCATTATCGGCAGTACGGATCAGCCTGATTTGACACCACCGCCTGATAAATTTATGGTTGCACTGTCCGGCTCGCCTTTCGGCGTTGGTCTGAAAGCGGATACCGTTGTCGAAGTGCGTTCCGGCCAGTCGGTCACTGTGCCCGTGATCGGCATCCAAAGCCAGCCCGTCGGCACAATCCAAATCTCGGATGGCCCGGCTTACGGCACGGAAATCATTGACGGAATGGCCTGGGCGCTGGTGATCGCCGGGGCAGCCGCCGTGATCGTCGCGGCGATTGCGGGCTGGTTCATCAGCCGCACGCTGACCGCCCCCCTGCTCCTGCTGACCGACGCGACCGCGAAAATGGCAAACGGCGAACTCTCGACGCGCGTGCCGACGACCCGCAACGACGAGATTGGTTTGCTGGCGCGCTCGTTTGACGAGATGGCACAGCGCGTCGAAGCAACCGTGTTCGCCCTGCGCCGATTCGGTGCCGACGCCGCCCACCAGATTCACACGCCGCTGACTGCCGTACATGCCGATCTCGAACTCGCCGCGAGCGAGCCGGATCAGGCACGCAGCCGCATGTTCATCGAGCGGGCACTGGCGCAGTTGAAGCGCATGGAAGCGCTCACAAACGATCTGCTCGATTTATCACGGCTGGAAGCACACGCCGTCGATGACCGCCGGATTACGGTCGATCTGGTGGCGCTGGTGCGTGACATCAGCGAGGGTTTCGCCTCGCGCGCCGATCAAGCCGGGATCACCTTCAATGTCGAGACACCTGATCAGCCCGTGAAAGCGCGGGTTAACGAGACGCTGTTCCGTCACGCCATCGGCAATCTGCTCGACAACGCGATCAAGTTCACGCCGGAAAACGGCACTATCACTGTCGGCGTGCGCTGCGCCAGCGATCAGGTCGAGTTGTGGGTCAACGACACCGGGATCGGCATCTCCGAAGAAGATTTGCCGCAAATCTTCGACCGCTTC
>DASZXN010000507.1:0-8163 GCA_035545875.1 Phototrophicaceae bacterium | reverse complement strand
CGCTTGCGAAATCGGGCGGCTTCGCGTGGAAAAAGCGGCGGCTTTCGTGTCATTTACTACATCAAAACGCAGGAGAAACTTCTGCTCGTTTACATCTACACAAAAACGGAACAGCAGGACATCACTGCTGACGAGATTCGCCGCATAATCGAAGAGAACGAATAGTCCGCTTCGAGCGGGCTTGAATTTCGAACCCGATGCTTCAGCGTCGGTCGGCGCTCAATTTGCTCTATAATATTGAGCAGGTGATCAAAAGGAATTGAGTGATGACAATACAGGAAATTGTCGAGCAAATCGAGCATCTTTCAGCCGACGATCAGCGCCAGCTTTTCAAAATCATGAAGCAGCGGTTTCCCGGTATCGGCGTAGACTATGCTCGTGGCTTGCTGGCAACTGACCAACCAGCGCCTTCCGATGAGGAAGTGGAAAACGCTTACGCGGACTATCTTGATGAGAAATATCATTAATGCGCGTCCTCGTCGATACGGATGTCATCCTTGATGTGCTGTTAGCGCGTCCCGAATTTGTCGAGGCTGCGTCAACGGTCTGGCAGGCAAATATTGATGGGGTCTTCGAGGGCTATATTTCTGCAATTACCCCTGTGAATGTGTTTTACATTGCACGAAAAATCAAAGGTGAGGATAAAGCGCGCGAAGCAGTCGGCTTGCTGCTGGCAGCTTGGCATATTTGTCCGGTTCACGAAACTGTTTTAAAAGCCGCTCTGGAGCTTCCTATCAAAGATTTCGAGGATGCAGTACAGCACGCGGGCGCTAATGCACTAAAAATTGATCTGATTGTGACGCGCAACATCAATCATTATAAATTGGCTACGATTACCGTATTGTCACCAACAGACTTTATTCAAAAGCTCAATCTGTAGATATTTTGACTTTAAGTATTTGCACATGGTCATCCACTCCGACTGACGCAATTCGACCTCTCGCTTTCACCACCCCGTCTCACCCAAAACTTGATCTTGCCTTAATAATCTCTATAATCCATCCCATTGATTGATAGTCACCCCGAATAATTCTGAGGCCAAGCGTGGCAAAACCCTCCACAACGTCGCTCGCGCGCCGCACACTCGATATTATTCCGCTCGTCATGCGCGTCATGTCCGCTGAGATGCGTAGTTCCCAGCATGGCGTCGTCGCCAACCACGTCTCGACACTGGGGATGCTCCAGTATCGTCCGTACACCCTCACCGAACTCGCGGATCGTCACTCGGTCAGTTCGCCCACCATGTCGAGCACCATCACCACGCTGGAAGGGCGCGGTTGGGTCAGGCGCGAGCGCGATCAGGTGGATCGGCGCGTCGTCTGGGTATCAATTACGCCGAAGGGACAGGAAGTCCTCGATGACATTCAGGGCAAAGTGGCGGATCGCATCGCCGCGCTGCTCGATGGCCTTTCGGACGAGGACGAAGCGCGCCTGATCGACGGGTTAACCGTGCTGCGCGATGCTTTCGCCGCCGCGCTCAATCGTGATCCGCTCTTCCGTCACGACGTGGAATGAAGCCCATTGTAGAGCGCCGTCAGCAGCGCCGAGTCGGGCGAATCCTCACTGATCTCCCAGATCATCGCGCCGCCTAAGCTGTGCTCGCGGACGTAATTCGCCTTGTGTGCCAGCGATACCGGGTCTTCGTAGCTGATCATCGTGCCGCTGGTCGCGTCGTACAGCCAGGGGACTTGCGCAGTCTCGTCCCAGAAGCGCGCATATTTGCCGACGTAGTGCGCCGCTAAATCCCAGTAGTCGTACGAGCCTTGTTCCGACGTTCCCGCAGGCAGACCTGTATAAGGTTGATGCAGCCCATTGTTCTGTATCCCAACGCCTGTCCAGCCGCGCCCGTAGAAGGGCACGCCGAGCACCAGCTTGCTGGCTGGCACGCCGAGCGCCAGCAGCCCGCTGATAGTCGCGTCGTCGCTGCCGCCTTCGGGGGGATTGGCCGTCGAGTTATAGAGCGGCGCGTTGAATCCCGTGACCTCGCTCCACTCGCCGCTCATGTCGTAGGTCATCACGTTGATCCAGTCGAGCAGCGGCGCGATTTTTGCCCAGTCGAGCGGCTGATAGTTCGAGGGTGTCGAACCGAGCGCAATCGTCAGCAGGTGGCCTGCGCCGAGCGTATCCAACTGTTGCCGCAGCGCGGCCAGCAGCAGGATAAAGTTATCCTTGTCCTGCGGACGCTCCACGTTACCGGCATCGCCATCGCCAGTCGGGTATTCCCAATCGATGTCTACGCCGTCGAAGCCATATTGCTGAACGAAATGGGCGACCGAGCGCGCGAATTTATCGCGTGAGGCTGCCGTCAGCGCTACGTCCGAGAACTTGGCCGATCCTGTCCAGCCGCCAATCGAAATCAGCGTGCGCACATTGGGATGCGCGGCTTTCAGCAGTTGCAGTTGATGAAAATTGCCCTTGAGCGGTGCGTTGTCGGCGTCATTCGGGTAGGGGAACTGTGTATCGGCCCAGGGATCGCTCAGGGCGATCTCGCCGTTGTCCGAAATCGAGGCGAATGCGTAGGTCAGATCAGTCAGCTTGTCGGCAGGGATGTCGGTGACGAAATACTGGCGGTCGTAAATCGACCAGTTCGCGAAATAGGCGTTGATGATGGAGTTAGGCGAGGGCTGCGCGTTCAGCGGTGCAGCGATCAGCAGCGCCGCGAACACGATCATCAGCAAGTGTAAACGCATTGTTCCTCATTTGTTCTCATTAGGCCGATTGACACGCATAAGCTGTCCAGTCATATCCTGCTGGGCGTCGAGTGCTTCGTGTACTCGTTGAGCGAGCGCCTTGAAATCAGGATCGACGGACTACTTCTACTGATGGCTGTGGGAAGTTCTCATTGGCGTAGAGTTTCGCCATAGGCTACGCCATTTCGTTTTCGACGATTTCCTGCTCGATTTCATCTCGGTGCAGCCGAGTATATGCCCAAGCGTTCGCCAAATCTTCAGCGCGCAGCATGGGATAGCTGCGCAGAAGATCGGCTTCGCTCACGCCGAGCCGACGTGCCTGCACCAATGTCCAGACGGGAATCCGCGTCCGCACGATCCGTGCCGCGCCGCCGAGAACATCCGGTGTACTGTCGATGCCCGGAAAATATTCACCGAGATCACGCGCCACCCATTGAAGCACCTGTGCCTTCTCCGACCGTGAAAGGCCGCTGATCATCTCCTCAAGTTCTTTGAACGAAGCCATAGCCCGCTCCGAAATCTGCAACCCTTGCCTCAATTTTAGCATAGGTCGAACGGAGAAATAAAAACCGGGCTTTGCTGCCCGGTCTTATGATTGGAGCTATGCGGTTGTCGTAACGCAAATGAGCGTCCTAACCGAGATAATCGCGCAGATTATGCGCAAGGCGCGGATGACGCAGCCGACGCAGCGCTTCTTTCTCAAGCTGGCGAATGCGTTCGCGGCTCAGACCAAACTTGTTGGCGATCTCCTCCAGCGTGTGCGGCTCGCCACCGCCGAGGCCGAAGCGCAGGCGCAGAATGTGGCTCTGACGCGGTGTGAGTTCGCTCAACACTTCCTCAATCGTTTCCTGAAGCAAATGCTGCGTCGCCGACTCGACCGGGCTGGGCGAGTCCTGATCCTCGATGAAATCGCCGAATTCGCTGTCGCCGTCGTCACCGACCGGGCGCTCCAGCGCGATTGCGTGCTGGCTCGCGTCCATCATGCTGCGGATCGTATCGGCAGGCAGTTCCATTTGATCAGCGATTTCTTCAGGGGAGGGACGGCGTCCGAGGCTCTGTTCGAGCGATTGGGCGGTGCGGTACATCTGGCGGATACGTTCGGTCATGTGGAGGGGGATGCGGATGGTGCGGGTCTTTTGCGCGAGCGCGCGGGTGATGGCCTGGCGGATCCACCAGGTGGCGTAGGTGCTGAAGCGGTTGCCGCGTTTGTAGTCGTATTTATCGACTGCCCGCATCAAGCCTACGTTGCCCTCTTGGATTAGGTCGGGGAAGGGAAGCCCTTGTCCCATGTAGCGCTTGGCGATGCTGACGACGAGGCGGGTGTTCGCTCTGCCCAGATGCTCGCGGGCGGCCTGCCCATCGTAGACCAGCCGCTCAAGGTGGGCGATCCAGGCTTCGCTGTACAGATCGCGGGAGGTCATGCGCAGCAGGGTTTCGCGCGCCTGTTTGCCCATCTCGATCCGTTTGGCGAGGTCGATTTCCTCAAGGGCGGTCAACAGCGGCTCTTGCGCCATCTGCCGGAAGTACAGCCCTACCGGGTCATCGGCGGACACCGCACTGATGTCGCCGACGGTCGGGTCTTGGAGGATTTCCTCCGGCTCAAATTCCGGGTCACCTTCTTCCGGGAGCAGCAGCGGATCGGGCGGCTCGCTTTCCTGCCGCAGTTCGACCCCCAGCTCATCCAACTCATAAAGAATGGTTTCGATGGCGTTTACGTCGTCGCCATCCTCGTCCAGCACTTCCAAAACATCTTCAAAGGTCAAATAACCACGCTGGTCTGCCCGATTTAAGAGTTCCTGTATCACGACGACTCTCTGCCTCCTCCATGATGTTGGATTGGCAAAACCACTGCCATGTTTGTACAGGGCGTACAAACCCGACGAAACGAGCACAAAGTTGATCAAACTTTAATATTCTAGCACGTTTCATCTGTCTTTGTGAATTACCGAGCATACCAAAATGGCTGTAGAAAGCCTTAATTTTTCACAAAAATACAATTTTCACAACGATTTCCACATAATTTACAATTGAAACGTTACGACTTGCGGCGTTTTCCGCGAATTGACATTATAGTATGATAGAGTACGGGCAAACTAGCGACTGGCGGCGTGGGACATGAGTACTCGTCGATTTACAGATGGTCTTGAAGAACCCGAAGATCCGATGGAGAGCGCTGCACCGGATTACGGCAGTCAGCCACAGCAGCCGGTCAGACGAGCGCCGTCGGCTCCTGCGGTGAACAATGGTATTCGCGGCAATGCGCATCTTCCACGCACGCTGACTCAGGTGTTGAATGAAGCGAATGACCGCGTGGTGCGCGGCGATTTGGTCGATTATGTGCCCCTGCCGACCGGATTTGATCCGCTCGATGGTTTTATCGGGGGCGGTCTGCGTAAAACCGAACTGGTATTGCTGGGCGGCGCGCAGGGCATCGGCAAGACGATTGCGACGCTGCAAATCGCGCGCAACATCGCTCTGCGCCCGGATCAGTACGTCTTTTACCTTTCTTACGAACACACGGAAACTCACTTGATGCACCGTCTCCTGTGCCTCGAAAGTGTCAGCCCGCCTGAAATCGATCTCAGCCGGGGGACGAAGCTGCGCGATCTTTACCAGATCATCGTCGCGCAGCGGGCGAAGGAGTTCATGGGGCGCGACGGC
This sequence comes from Phototrophicaceae bacterium, assembly GCA_035545875.1. Lineage (GTDB taxonomy): Bacteria > Chloroflexota > Anaerolineae > Aggregatilineales > Phototrophicaceae > Flexifilum. The sequence continues at coordinate 2,812 of DASZXN010000507.1, read as the reverse complement.
GGCGCGGGGTCGCTGCAAGCGATTCTGCGCGACAATCCCAAGACCGCGCCGAGCCTCGCGCGGCTTTTGCGTTATGCCGACCGCATGATTCTGGTCAAGGCCAGCCCTGCGGTGACGACTCTCCGCGCCATCAAGGAGATGACCGCGCGTCTTTGTGACGCGACAGGCGGTAACGTCGTGCTCTTTGTGGACTACCTGCAAAAGATCGCCGTGCATCCTGAACGCCCGCGCGACGAAAACGACAAGGTGACCATCATCGTCGAGGGGCTGAAGGACATTGCCATGTCGCTCGACGTACCCGTCTGGTCAATCGTGGCGGCGGATCGGGAAGGGCTGAAGAGCAAGCGCATCCACCTGTTCCATCTGCGCGGCAGCAGCGCCCTCGACTACGAGAGCGACATTGCCATCATCATGAACAACAAATACCAGATCATGTCGAAGGATCACGTCGCCTTCAATCCCTACACGGCCAAGCAGTTCCGCGATTGGGTCGTCTGGACGATTGAGAAGAACCGCGCTGGACGCGCCATGCAGGACATGGAGTTCCAGCTTCATGGGCAGCATTTCGCCTTCGACCCGCGCGGTCAGAAGGTGCAGCAGCAGTTGATCGACGAGAAGATTATCGAGACGTAAACAGCGAAGCAGTGTGACCACCGCAGTAATTTCCGCTATTCGGCGCTGTCTGTAGAGGCGCACCCTTGGGCGTCTCTACAGGAATGTGACGCTGATCTGTCAGTTCATCCGCGAAAAGTACATCAGGTCGTTGTGAACGGCAACCACGATCAACAGCAGGACGAGGACGTTGAAGAGGATCGGCCAGCGCCGCCGTATTACCGTCAGCCAGACCGCCGTCAGCAGGCATAAGCAGGGGAAAATCTGCAACAGGTAGGTGGCTTTGGCGGTGTCCGCATCGCCACTGGGATAGCGTGCCAGAAACCAGATAAAACCGACGATGGAGATGAGGGTCACGGAGGTGAGTAAACTGACGATGAGCGCTTTGTCATCCAGGGTTGTCGCCAGTGACCGGATGAGTCGATAGATGCCGTAAACCAGACCGATCAGCAGCAGCAGCGTGGGCAGCAGGGACAGCGCATTGACTCGACCCATGTAGCTGAGAACACTGGCGGGATAACGAACGGCAACCACTGGGCGCTGTAAATAGAAGTAGCCGAAATAATCCCCCCAGATTTCGGTATAGAAGATCGGCAGCGCTTGTCCATCGTAGCCGGGGCTAAAGGGATAAGTGAACAGATTTGAACCGCCGAGTCCCGTGAAAAAGGTGATCGGCTTGGGGGCGGTGTCGGCGGGACGGTTGAACGCGAGCATTGTGCCCGAATTGACGAGCAATCCCAGGTAGAACCAACCGCCGAGTATCAGCGCGATCAGGCTGGCAGCGAGTCCGGGAACGATCAGGCGCAGCCCGGTCTGCCGACGCTTGACCAGCAGGAGCACCCACCACAGCGCCACGCCGATCAGGATGAAGATACCCCATTGGCGGCTGAGGAGCAGCAATCCTCCGAAGGTTCCCAGACTCACAGCATCCAACCAGCCCGGCGGACGCTGAAGCAGGATCAGCAGCCGATCTATCAGCAGCAGCGTGAACAGCACCACGAAGGGTTCGCCGCGCATGAAGGAAAACGTCTTGTAATAGACGGGGAGCATTGCCAGGAGCAGCAGCGCGAGTGTGCGCAGCGTCGCCTCGTCTGGCTGAAGTTGTTGGCCGAGGCGCAGCAGAAAGAAAATTGTGACCACCGAAACGACGACGTTTTGCGCCTGCCCCAGTTTACGGATACCTTCGAAGCAGTTCTGGTTTGGGGTTAGGCAGGTCTGGCTCACGCGGGCGACCAGCGCGGGCAGCAGATAAGGTAAGGGCGGTGAAAAAAATTCACCAGAATCCGCGAGCGTAGGCAGTCGCCCCTGGGCGATCACGGCAACATTTGCGTAATGACCCTCGCTGTCGTAGGCTGCTGCGCTCTGTTGATGGATGACGTTCCAGACCACGATGGCGTTTACGATCACAAACAGCGCGACCAACAGCGGTTGTACGCGACCCTCTACCGCGAACGGGGATCGGAGCGCGGTGGGCAGATGGTCGAAAGCGTGCGCCAGCAGATGAGGTAGACGAAAGCACCATGCGCAAAGCAGTAGCAGCGGCAGCACGGCGATCACGATCTCGGTATTTACGGTGTGGTATCCAAATGCCGGTGTGTTGATTTCGGTGCCATCGCGCAGGCGGATCATGAAATAGGGGACATCGACCTGCCGTCTGATACACCACCGAGCGCTGTTGATTCCTGTCGTCGGGTTGTTCAACCAGTAGATCGCGCGGATGCCTTCGATTTGCCAGTGAATGGTTACGCAGTCGCCTTCCTGCCAGACGGCAACACGATCCGTCTGAAGGAAAAGCGTCGTGTCCCCAATCGGAACGGCCTCCTGCTGGGGCGCTGGTTGCGCGACGGCGATCCGCACGACCAGCACAATCATCAGCGCCAGCGCCAGACTCAGACAGCCAATCAATCTGCGACGATTGGTCAACAACCGACGTTTCTCCTGCGATGGGGTTCCAGCCGAGGTGGGCAAACCGACGTTTCGCCCACCCTCGACGTTGTTATGGCGTGATGGTTTCGTGCTGGCGAATGTAATTCAGCTTCGACAGTTCGCGCACCTGTTTGTCGGCGCGGTAGCTGCTGCGCACCAGCGGGCCGCTCTCGACCCACTTGAAGCCCATCGCCTTGCCGATTTCGATGAAGCGGTCGAATTCTTCGGGCAGATAGAAGCGCTCAACGGGGAGATGCTGCTTGCTCGGCTGCAA
>DASZXN010000506.1:0-3731 GCA_035545875.1 Phototrophicaceae bacterium | reverse complement strand
CCCAGCGCCACGTTCAGCACCAGCGAGATGATGGTCACCGCTGCCAGCACGATCAGCATTGTCCAGAAGCGGGCACGGCCTAAGCCATAGGCTCGATTGACCCCGGCTGCCGCGCCGACATCTTCCAGAACGAACACCGGTGTCAGCAGCGCGAACGTGGCAATGCCGATGTAAACGACCACGACCAGCCCGATCAGCACCGGGGCGCAGACCGCCGCGAACAGGACAATCGCGACGGCGAGGATCACCAGCACGATGTAGAACAGGATAAAGCCGCAGCCGAGGTTGAACAGCCGCGAACGTGTTGCGTCAAACGCCTCGCGGATCGTCACCTTGCGCCCCAGATAATTCTCCGAAGTCAGATAGCTGAGAACGGAGTAAATGACCACCACCTGAACAATCGACAGCAGCGCCACGAGGATCGAAGCGGCGGCACTGTTGCTGGCCGCGTTGAGTTCGGCGCTGGTCGGTGGCGTTGTCGATGACAATCGGTTGAAACTGGTCGTCATGGAACTATTCAGCAGCAGCGTAATCAGCGTGATCGGGATCGTGACCAGTGCGACGAAGCCAACCACCGGGACAAAATTCTCGCGATAGATGCGAAACGTGCGATCTAAAATGTCGAGCGCGGCATAGCGTCCTGCCGTGTTATTCATGTTCCCCCCTGACGATCCCCCGCGCAAGAACTTGGTAACCTGTATCCTAACGACCATTATAGGATCAATAAATCAAGCGCACACGGAATCTTTGTTAACCTCAGTTTCGGATAGAGTCTGTCCGTAGGGGCACGACATGTCGTGCCCCTACAAAAACCTTCCCTCAAAATTTGTTATCCGAAATTCAGGTTATGTAAGGGAAGTACCAGATTCAGACACGGGAAAGAAGGGCGCACAGCCGTGCGCCCCTACAGTGTCTAGTGCAGGATAAATGATTGCAGCAGGAAACGCGCCGAGTACCATACTTGGCGCGTTTGATTCGGTCTCAAATGATCAGCGTGTTGGGGACGATGAAATCCGCCATTCGGATGACCGGATGGCGCTGAAGAAGCTGGTTGATCTCCTCGATCTGCGCGTCCGTCAGTTGAAGCGGGTTGCCTTCGGCGGGATTGTCGCGCGCGAGAAAAGTTCCGGCCTGTGAATCGCGCTCGAAGGCGACGAGCGTTTCCGCTACTCGATCAGTGGGCAGTCCGCAGTAGGCGAAAATCGCGTTGAGCACCTGCTCGCGTGAGGCGGTCAGGTCGGCGTAGCGGACGGCGAGGAACGGAAAGCCCTGCGCGGCTTTGGCGAGGTAGACCTCGGTGTTTGCCAGCCACCACAAGGCCAAGCGCTGAACCACCGTGATCTCGCTGATGCCAGGATCGAGACAGGCGCGCAGATGATGAACGTCAGTTTCAAGCAGGCGGCTGTACGAGGCGAAAAACCGATCTACTGGCGTGGGTTTGGCGAAGCCGTCTCTGGTGAAAATGCGGTAGAACGAGCGGACGAAGCCGATACAGTCGCGGTAGGAGTAAAGATTCGTCGCAGCAGGAAACTCGGCCTGAAAGAGATCGATGATTTGCAGCGCTTCGCTGCGCAGCTTGAGGACACAGGTCGTTGGCCGGGGTTTGAACGGCGTCGGCCTGAACAGAATGCGCATCATGCTCGCCAGCAGCTCACGCAGTTCGGCATCACGGGAACCGTCGGGTCGGCGCAGGTGGTGAAGCTGCGTTCCCGCGTCCGGCTCGGATAAGCTCATGACGCTATCAAGCTGATTAAAGACATTGCTCAGGAGCGTCGAGCCGCTGCGCCCGGAGATGTAGATCATGATCAGATGCTCGACGGGCGGCAGTTGGCGAGCGAGTGCGTGAAAGTCCTCATAAGAGATGGCAAGGACGCGCCGCGCCTGATCATACTGGGTCTGATAGACGAAGCCGACGGTCGATAGATCAACGTCGGGCGGCAGTTCGACAAAAATGGCCTGACGTGCCTCGTCGTCGAAGCAATAGAGACTGAGATTCGGGTCGCTAAGGATGATCGCGGCATCGACGGTTTCCGCTGGCGCGAGGGTGAAGTCCGACGGCTGGCCGAGCGCACCCGTCGAGCGCTGCTTGCTTTCAATCGTGAAATAGTGGGCGAACATGAGGTCTCCTGTCCTGAGAAACGGCAGGAGAATTATAGACGACAAAACGGTTTTGGGGTAACAAAGGGTGTTTAAAGACCAAAGAAAAGAGGCGACGCAAACACGCAAAGATGCCAAGAATGAAGGAAAGAAATCAAAAGGGCACGGCGCGCCGTGCCCCTACGAGATTGGCAGGTTAGATGATTACGGATAGATGCCGCGAATTTCGAGCGCCCCGGCAACCCGCTTGATCGCCAGAATTTGCGCGGCGGTGCGCATATCAACGCCGAATTCGCTGGCGGTCTGCTTGGTGGAGGCGTAGCTGTGCGCCATCGCGCGCTGCAACTGCTTGAACACCTCATCCTCGTCCCAGAAGAAGGACTGCAAATCCTGTACCCACTCGAAGTAGGAGACAACCACGCCGCCCGCGTTCGCCAGAATGTCCGGCACGAGGAAGATGCCGCGCTCGTCAATGATGTCGTCGGCTTCGGGCGTGGTTGGGCCGTTCGCGCCCTCGACGATCATCCACGCCTTGATCTGGTCGGCGTTCTTCTCGGTCAACTGGCCTTCCATCGCTGCCGGGATGAGCACGTCGCCAGAGAGGGTGAGCAGTTCGTCATTGCTGACAGCATCCCCTAACGGGCTGTCAATGACGCTGCCCGTTTCTGCGACGTAATGGCGCAGCGCCGGGATGTCGATCCCGTTGGGATTGTAGAGGCCGCCGTTCACGTCGCTGACGCCGACGACCTTAAAGCCGCGCTCGTGGGCGAAAGCCGCCGCGTTCGAGCCGACGTTGCCGAAGCCCTGAATGATCAGCCTGAGGTCTTCCGGTTGCTTGCCCTTGCCGTGCTCCTTGAGCGCTTCTTCCATCACGGCGATCACACCGCGCCCGGTTGCTTCGTTACGTCCGAGGCTGCCGCCAATATTGACTGGCTTGCCCGTGACAATCGCCGGGACAGAGTAGCCGACGGTCATGCTGTAAGTGTCCATGATCCAGGCCATCACCTGCGGATTGGTGCCCATGTCAGGCGCGGGAATATCCGAGTGGGGGCTGATTAGGGGGATCAGTTCGGCAGCATAACGGCGGGTCAGGCGTTCGAGTTCGCCTTTGCTCAGTTTGGTCGGGTCAACGACGACGCCGCCTTTCGCGCCGCCATAGGGCAGGTTGACGAGCGCGCATTTCCACGTCATCCACATCGCCAGCGCGCGCACTTCATCGAGATTGACGGCGAGGCTGTAGCGCAGGCCGCCTTTCGATGGGCCGAGGACGGTACTGTGATGCACGCGATAGCCCGTGAACATCTCGGTGCGACCATCGTCGCGCTTAACGGGGAAATTGACCGTGAACTCGCGGCGCGGGTAGCGCAAAAACTCAGCGGTCGAGTCGTCGAGGTTTAAGTAACGCACAGCGCGGTCAAACTGCTCCAGCGCGGTTTGATAAACACTCGTCTTTTCCTGCTCCTGAACGTTGTAGGCTACTACCATGATGAACGTTTTGCTCCCTGATCAGCATTGGCTGATAATTCGTACAAAATGCTGCTGTAATTACCTTATCTGTCATCAATTATAACCAAAATGGGTCGCTAAAGACGTGAGAAGATGAATAATTTATGCAACTAGCCTAAATTACATGC
>DASZXN010000505.1:0-11245 GCA_035545875.1 Phototrophicaceae bacterium | reverse complement strand
GGTCTACGAGCGGAATTTTAGCCATTTCAATACCTTTCAGAAGTTAAAAGTCGACCATTAAAAGTTAAAAGTGCGTTCCGGTAAATGGACTTTCAACTTTTAACTGATTTTACTTTTAACTGTCACTTATAGAACTTGATGTTCTCGATCTGATTGATCACGCGGGCGGGGTTCCCGGCGACGACCATCCCCGGCGCTACGTCCTTCGTCACAACCGATCCCGCGCCGACCAGTGCGCGCGCGCCGATGCGCACCCCCGGCAGCAGCGTCACGTTCGCGCCAATGATCGCGCCTTCCTCGATGTGCGCGCCGATCAGCCGATCCTTCACGCCCTCGCTGACCGGATAGCGCGCATTCGTGACCATCACGCCGGGGCCAAGCCAGCAGTTATCGCCCAGTACCGTGAATTCCGGCACGAATACGCGCGTGTGCAGGCGCACGCCGTTACCAATGGTCACGTGATGCTCGACCACGCTGTACGTGCCGATGCTCACGTTGTCGCCGATGATGTTTTCCTCGCGCACGAGCGCGCCGTGCCCGGTCTGGAAATTCGCGCCAATGTTGTTACCCGCATAGATCACCGTATGCGAGCGGATCACACAGCCCGCGCCGAACGTCAGCGCCAGTTCGCCCGGTTTCTTGCCGCGCGGTGGCTTGCCCAGCACGACAAAATCGTCAATCTGCGCGTCTTTTGGTAAGGTTACGTTGGCATAGATATGAGCAAAGCTGTTGTCAGTCATCTGACCTCCAACCTAAGGACAAACTGCGTTTAGTGTCCTGCCTGAAGCGCGAAATTGCAAGAGGAATTGAGTCCATCACGGGAGAGCGAAAGGCAAAGCCTAAAACTTAACGCAAAGGCGCAAAGAAGAGAAAGAAAGGCGCAAAGGAATTTTGAACAAACAATCTTTGCGTCTTTCACTATCCCTTTGTGTCTTTGCGTTGATGTTCTTTTCCGTATTGGCTTCTGTTTTTATTCGGCACTTGTATTGAACGCCGCCTCTGTGGTTGAATAGCGCATCGTTTTGCGGACATCAACCTGTGACCGAATCGATCCCGCTGTTGTTTGTGACTACCTACGTCGGCTTCGGGGGCGGCGAAACCTCGCTGCTGACGCTGGTCGAGCATCTGGTCAAGCGCGACCCGGCATATCAGCCGCATCTGCTTCTGCCGCATGACGGTCAGTTAGGCGAACGCTGGCGTGCCAACGGCTGGCCTGTCCATACGCTCAGTTGGCGTGGCGCGAGCGTCTATTTCGTCCCGGCGATCTGGTCACACTTCCCGATCACAGCGCACATTGCCAACCTGATCTACGCCGAAGGCATTCGTGCCGTCCACAGCGACTATCACAGCCTGCCCTTCGCGCTCCCGGCGGCGCGTATCCGCCAGCTTCCGCTCGTCTGGACGTGCTGGGGCTGGTGGTTCAAACCAAAAGCGTGGCAGCGAGCATTTTTCCGGCAGCCTGACGCGACCTTCGCCTCCTCGTGGGCGATCAAGGATGGTTTTCTCGGCAACCCGCCCTTCATGCCGCCGGAGCGTGTGCAGGTGCTTCCTCCCGGCGTTGATACCGAGCGCTTCAAGCCGGGGATTGATGGCTCGGCGGTGCGCATCGAGAAAGGGATCGCGCTGGACGCGCCCCTCGTCGCCCTGATCGCCCGCTTTCAGGACGTGAAGGGGCATGACGTGTTTCAGGCGATGGCGCGCAAGGTTGCTGAGGCGCTCCCTGAAGCGCGCTTCATCGTCGCGGGCGAGAACGTTCATGGGCAATCCGCCGACGACGCTTACAAGGCGCGGATTCTCGCCGCGCACGAGGCCGATCCGGTGCTGCGCGAGCGGCTGATTTATCTCGGCTTCCGTGAAGACGCCCAGCGCGTGATCGCGGCGGCAGACGTGATCGTGTGCAGTTCGTCCTTCGAGAGCTACGGCATGGTCAACGTCGAGGCGATGGCGTCGGGCAAGGCAGTTGTCAGCACACGGCGTGGCGGCCCGTCCGAGACGGTCGCGGACGGCGAAACCGGCTTTCTGGTCGATCCCGGCGACGCGGAGGCATTGGCAAAGCGCGTAATCCTGCTCCTGCACGACGCTGATCTGCGTCAGCGCATGGGCGCGGCAGGGCGCGCGCGCGTCGAGCGGCTTTTTTCTGCGCAGACAATGGCTGCCACCTTTGCTTCAACACTCCAACGTCTCTTGTAGGGGCGCACAGCGGTGCGCCTTCGTCCAATGCTATAATGAGGCAGGAGTAGAGGACAACGTTTATGGTCGTGCAAACCCGCATCGGGATGCCGATGGACGAATTCATTCGTGAATTTAACGAAGCACCGTTTGAACTCGTCAACGGAGAAAAGATTCCCCTGATGCCTCCCGTAGAAGAACATGGTTTGATTATCAGCCTCCTGTTTGAGCTGCTAGTTCTTTACAAGCAAGGCAACCCGAACTTTGGCATTTTCACGGAAACTCCTTTTGTCTTGGAGTACATCGCAGATTGGGTCAAAGGTTCGCGGGTACCGGATTTGATGATCTTCGACAAGGCTCGGCTTGAGGAATATCGTGCGCGCACGCCCGATCACAAATTGAAGCCGCTGATCCTCGTGCCTGATCTCTGCGTCGAAGTGATTTCTGCCAACGATAGCTATTTTGACGTTGACGAAAAAGTCGAAGGCTACTTGAAAGATGGTGTTCGGCTGATTTGGGTCATAAATCCACGCCTGAAAAGGATAACCGCCCTTACCTCAACCAACACTGTACGTCTGACCGAAGCCGACACCCTCGACGGTGGTGACGTTCTGCCCGGTTTTAGCCTGTCCGTGCGGACGCTCTTCGCGTAATTCTCCTTGTGAACATCCTGCTCATTTCCCGCTGCCCGCCGTACCCGCTCTACCTCGGCGACCGCCTGATCGTCTATCACCTCGCCCAGGAGCTTCGACGGCGCGGCCACGTCATCGACCTGATCGCCCTGAGCGACCGCTTCGAGGACATTACCGAGCGCGAACACTACGCCGATCTCTTTGGCAGCGTGACCATCCTCGCTGACCCCAAGCGCACGCAGCTTGATTACGCCAATCGATGGATCAATCCCGGCGCACGCTTTCCGACCCGTGAGGATCAAGCGTGGTCGCGCCCGCTGTGGGCAGCCATCCGCCAGCACGTCACAGCCAATCGCTACGACGTGGCGCACGTGTTCGGCGGCGTTCAGGTCTATGAATACATCAATGCCGTCCAACCGCTCCCCGCGATCATCACGCCTTACGAGAGCTACAGCCTCTATCTGCGCCGTCTGTTTGAAAACGCCGATTCCGTAGGGGCACGACAACGATTGAACCTACGCCTGCAATGGCGCATCACGCGCAGCTACGAATCATTTATGTTCACGCCCTATCGCCGGGTGATCGTCGTCTCGGAACCCGACCGCGCCGAACTGCTCGCCTTGAACCATCGTTTACCGCTCGAAGTCATCCCGAACGGTGTCGATCTCGACTATTTCAAGCCGCTCGATCAGCCGCGCGAGCCGCACACGCTGATCTTCACGGGCAATTACGAGTACACGCCCAACGTCGATGCGGCGCTCCGGCTGGCGCGCGACCTGTTCCCGCGTATCCGAGCGCGCATTCCCGACGCGCAGCTCTGGATCGTCGGCAACGCGCCGCCGCCCGAATTGCGTTCTCTTGCCAGCAACTCGATCATTGTTACGGGGTACATCCCTGACGTGCGCGACTATCTCAATCGCGCGACGGTCTTTGTCGCGCCGCTGAGACTGGGCGCGGGCATCAAGAACAAGGTGCTGGAAGCGCTCGCGCTCGAATGTGCGGTCGTCGCCACGCCCTTGAGTGTCGATGGCATCGCCGCGCGGGACGGCAGCGAACTGTTGATCGCCGAATTAGACGATCAGATGGTCGATTCAATCCTGCGCCTGCTGGACGATTCCGCCCTGCGCGAGCGCCTCGGAAGAAGTGGCCGCGAACTCATCAAGGCGCATTATAGTTGGGCGCAGGTCGCGCAGCGTTATGAAGCCCTCTACGCCGAGGTAGCGCGGTGAAACTAATCTACGTCGCCAATATTCGCCTGCCCACCGAGAAGGCACACGGCTTGCAAATCGTCCAGAACTGCGAAGCTTTCGCCGGGGCGGGCGCGGAGGTCACGCTCTGGATTACCCGTCGCCTCAACACGCCGGAACTGAGCAAGATTCGTGACCTATGGGCGCATTATGGGGTCAAACGCAATTTCACCGTGAGCCGCCTTCCCTGTCTCGATCTGATCTGGCTCGTACCGGATCGGGCGGATCGGCTGGCGCAGGCGGTATTCTGGCTGCAACTGTGGACGTTCGCGCTGGCAGCGCTGCTGCGCGCGGCCTTCACACAGGCTGACTGCTTCTACAGCCGCGACGATTTCGTGCTGCTCATGCTCAGTCTAATCAAGCCGGGCAAAACGCTCGTTTACGAGGCGCACACGTTGGGTCAGGGAAAAATCAGCCGTGCGATGCAAAAACGAGTCGTGACGCGCGTCGGTCACGTGATCGCTGTGACGGGCAGGCTGCGCGACGATCTGATCGCCCTCGGCGCAAGCCCGGATCGCGTGCTGGTCGCGCACGACGGCATTCGCCGCGAGCGTTTCGCTGCTATGCCCGATCAGCAGGCGGCGCGTCAGACCATCGACTGGCCGGAGGAAACGTTCATCGTCGGCTACGTCGGTCGCTTGCAGACGATGAACATGGATAAGGGCGTCGGCCTGCTGGTCGAGGCGCTGGCGCAGGTGGGCGACTGCGCGCTGGCGTTGGTCGGCGGGCCAGATGACACAGCGCAGGAATTTCGTCAGCGCTGGCTTGATCTGGGACAGGATGCCAGCCGCTTTCTCTACACCGGGCAGGTCGCGCCGGAGCGCGTGCCGCTCTATCTGCGCGCCTTCGATGTCTGCGCCATGCCGTTTCCCTGGACGACGCACTTCGCTTACTATGCCTCGCCGATCAAGCTGTTCGAGTACATGGCTTCGCGGCGCGCGTTGATCGCCTCGGATTTGCCGAGCATCGCGGAGGTTGTGACGAATGGCGACTCGGCGCTGCTCGTCCCGCCGAGCGATGTCGCCGCGCTCGCCGCCGCGCTTCGCCAGTTGCGCGAAGATGCGGCGCTGCGTCAGCGCCTCGCGGACACAGCTTATCAAATCGTGATGGACGGCTATACCTGGGAAGCACGTGCCAAGAAAATCCTGAAAGTGCTGAGTAACGAGTAATGAGTACCGAGAAGCACTCCGTGTCTGACTCAGCACTCAAAGTTGGGCTGCTCACCGCCAGCCTGACCGACACGAGCGGCTGGTCGCATTACAGCCTGAGCCTCGTGCGGGCGCTGCTGCGAGCAGGCGTGCGGCTTACCGTTGTCGCGCCGCGCAACAGCCCGCTGATGGACGGCGTGACCGTTCTGCCAATTCTGCCGACCGTCGAGCCGCTGCAACGCGGCCTGCTGATCAATCAAGTGCGCCTATTGCCACAGGTTCGCGCCGCCCTGCGCGACTGCACCCTGATTCACGCGGCGGTTGAGCCGTATGCGCCGCTCGCCGCGCTGATCGCGGGCAGTCGTCGCCTGATCGTCACCGGACACGGGAGCTACGTGCTGGCTGCTGAACGCCGCCGCTTCCCGGTCAACCGAATTTACGCCTGGGCGTATCGAAAGTCGCAGATGGTCTGTGTCAGCCATTACACGGCGCGCGCGGTCGAGGCAGCGCTGCCAGGGATTCGGACAACTGTGATCAACAACGGCGTCGATTTCGAGCGCTTCGCCGACATTCGACATATCGGCGACGGCGGCGTTCTCAGCGTCGGCGGCGTCAAGGCGCGCAAAGGCACGCTTGAACTGGTGCAGGCAATGACGCACGTCCCGGATACGCGCTGCACGATTGTCGGCAGTCTGACGAGCGAACCGGATTACACCGCCCGCGTTCAGGCCGAAATCGCGCGGCTGGGGCTGCAAGACCGCGTGACTCTGACCGGGCGCATCGCCGAAGCGGATTTGCTGCGTCTCTACGCCGAGGCTGCCGTATTCGCGCTGCCCTCGCTCAACGTCGGCTGGAAATTCGAGGGTTACGGGCTGGCGACCCTTGAGGCCAGCGCCGCCGGGCTGCCCGTAATCAGCACGCGCGACTGCGGCGCGGAGGATGCCATCCTTGACGGCGTGACAGGCTTCTCGATCCCGCAAACTGATCTGGAACACGGTCTCGCTGATGCGATCAATCGGCTGCTTCAGGATCGCAGTCTCGCTGAAACAATGGGCGCTGCCGGACGTGATCACGCTCGCTTGCAAACGTGGGATCATGTCGCTGCTCAGATGATAACGCTGTACAAAACCCGTCTGGGCTAAGTACAATCCCCCTTTATTGATGTCAACAGATTTGAGATCATCTTTGATCGCTCGCCTTCGCCGACTGTTCGGACGCAAATTCGTTCAGGATACGCTGGTACTGCAAATCGGCAAGATCGCCGTGACTGTCCTGAGCCTGCTCGGATCGGTCGTGGTTTACCGCCGCATGGGGCCAGAACTGTTCGGCGTGTTTACGCTGGCGCAGTCTTTCCTGACGATCTGGGGATCGATTGACCTGACGGGCGTGGGCACGAGTACCAACATCGTGCTGGCAATCGCCATCGGCGCGCGCGATCCACAGGGCATCCTCGACGCGCTGGCCTTCTACGTCAAGGTGAATCTGGCGATCAACGTGCTTATCCTGCTGGTGATCGCGCTGCTCGGCGCACCTTCCGCCGTACTTCTCTATCACCAGAGCGAGCCGCAGATTGTCACGCTGGCGCTGGGGCTGGCGGTCGGCGCGATTGCCGACGGGCTGTACGCGCTGATCGTGATCGCGCTGCAAAGCCGCCGCTCGATGCGCGTGCTGACCGGGATGCAGATCGCCAATCAGGTCGTCCTCTCACTCTGCCTGATCGCCGCCGCGCTGATCAGCCCAACGCCCGAAAGTCTGGTCATCGGGCGGCTGATTTACTCCTACGCGACGCTGATCCTGGCGCTGATTATTTATGCGCGCGTGCGCGATCAGGGCGACGTTCCTTACCCACCCCTGCATGATCTGTTCGCGCGGGCGTGGAGCGTCTCGCCGCGACCCTACTGGCGCTTCGGGCTGGCGAACGCCATCGACAAAAACGCTGCCGCGCTTTTCACCGAGATTCCCATGCAGTTGGTCGGCATTTTCGCCGGAGCGGGCGCGGTCGGCTATCTCGAACTGGCGATGAACGGCATCACGCAGGCAGGCTTCCTGACCAGTGGCATTTTCCAGAACCTCGAAGCAATTGTGCCGCAGGCGGTTGGCCGCAAGGATTACGCTGGATTATGGCGTAATTTCCTGCGCGTGCTGATCGTGATGGCGCTTGGCAGCCTCGTCCTCTTTGGCCTGCTGGCGCTGGTTGCGCCTTTCGTCATCCCGCCGATTCTGGGCGCGCGCTGGGTTCCCGCGATCCCGGCGCTGGCGGTGCTGACGATTTACGGCGCGGTCACCTCGGTCGGTGGTTTGTTCGGCCCGCTCTATCGCACCCTCAACCTGATGCGCCCAATCATCACCATGAAAGTGATCGTGCTGATCCTGATCGTGCCGATTAGCCTGCTTCTGTTCGCGCCGCCTGCCGCTGCCCCCGCCGCCGATCTGAGTGGAGCAGGCGCGGTCACGGGTGCATGGATCATGAATATCGCCTTCCTCATCCTGATCGCGCTGACCGCCGCGATCACCCTGCCGCAGTTAAGAAAGCACGCCTATGAGCCTCAAACAAACCCTTCGTAGTTCGCCGCTCCGCTCGCTTTACCTGTGGGTCGCCAACCGTTATCGCGGCCTGCGCCGTCTGTTCGCCTACCCGGAGACGGCGCACATCGGCAATGTCGATTACGACGAATACTGGGACAACAAGGCGCAAACCGGGCTGGGCAAGCTGTCACGCTGGCGCTTGCGCCGCGCTCAGGTCTTTGCGAGCGTGCTTTCATCCGGCGACACGGTACTCGACCTCGGTGTGGGCGACGGCGCGCTGCTTCAGTACGTGATCGAGCAAAAGCAGGTCGCGGGCTACGGGCTGGATATTTCGCAGAAAGCGGTCGATTTCTGCCGCGCGCACGGGCTGAACGTCGCCCTCGGCGACATCAACCGACCAATTGGCGCAGTGATCGCGCAGCAATTTCCCGACGTGCCCGCCTTCGACTACGTGATCCTGTCCGAGATTATCGAGCACATCCCTGACCCGGAAAATCTGCTCAACAGCCTGCGCCCGTTCGCGCGCAAGGGGATTATCGTCTCAATCCCGAATACAGGCTTTCATCAACATCGCCTGCGCCTGCTGTTCGGGCATTTCCCGCTCCAGTGGGTCGTCACCCCCGGCGAGCATCTGCGCTTCTGGACGCGCGCCGATTTCCGCTGGTGGGCGCAGCAGTTGAACTTGACCATCGTCCGCGAAGTCCCTTATCAGGGAACGCCGCTGCTCAAAGACCTCTATCCGAGCCTGTTCGCCGCCGCCTTCGTCTACGTCCTCAAGGGCTGATCAGCCGCTTGTGCGATTCCACTAAGGCACGGCACGCGGTTTGTACAAATCGCCCCAAATTCGATCAAATAAGCGACCGCTTAGGGCACAATGCGCGTAGATTTTGTGTAATCATCCCAAACATGATCATCAAGCTCTGATGAGTTTAGAGTCCCTTTTCGTTGTATAGTACAGGAGATTTGCCCACCGGAGCGATCTGCCGGTTTGAATTGAGCGTTTCCATCGCCATGCAGCAGCAATTGAAAGGAGTACCTGCGTGCCTCGGCGCGCTTTCGGCTTATGAATATTCTGGTCATTGGTGGAACTCGGAATTTAGGTCACAGGCTGGTGCACAAGCTGACCGCCCTGGGACATCGCGTCACGGTCTTTAATCGCGGCAAGACGCAGGATAATCTGCCGGAGGAAGTCGAGCGTCTGCACGGCGACCGTACCGATCCGTCCCAGTTGCTGCGCGCGCTGCAAGGCCGTTCCTTCGATACGGTCGTCGATAACGCGCTCTACAAAGGCGGAGAAGTCGCCCCGGTCGTGCGCCTGTTCAATGGACGAATTGGGCATTACATCTTCCTCAGTACCGGGCAGGTCTATCTCGTCCGCGAAGGCATCGAGCGCCCGTTTCGCGAAGAAAATTATGACGGTCGTCTGATGCCCGCGCCCAAACCCAATACTTATGGTTATGAAGAATGGATGTACGGTATTGAAAAACGTCGCGCCGAAGACGCGCTGCGCGCAGCGTGGGAGCAGCAGCAGTTCCCCTTTACCTCGCTGCGCCTGCCGATGGTCAACAGCGAGCGCGATCATTTCTTTCGTCTCTATAGTTATATCTTACGGCTCAAGGACGGCGGCCCCATTCTCGCCCCATCGACGCCCAACTACCCGCTGCGCCACGTTTACGCCGATGACGTGGTTAAGGCCATGCTCAAGCTGATTGACGTGGGCAAGGGCGAGGGCAAAGCCTACAACATCTCGCAGGATGAAACGCTCTCGCTCGACGAGTTTCTCGCCATTCTCGGCGATATTCTCGGCGTCGAGGCGCATATTGTTCGCGTCCGCCGTGACCTGCTCGAAGCCAACGGCTTCCTGCCCGACTGCTCACCCTTCAGCGAGCGCTGGATGTCCGAACTCGACAACACGCGCAGCAAGCGCGAACTGGGCATGACCTACACGCCTGTGCGCACCTATCTTCAGGAGATTGTCGCCTTCTATCAGAACAATCCGCCGCCCAAGCCCGCCAGCTATCACCGCCGCCGCGCCGAACTGCTGCTCCTCGAACACAGCGACAGCCTCGTTTAGCATGGCGCAACAGGGCGATCTCGCATGAGGGAGGTCGTCCTGTTGCAAAAGCTGTTACCGGCATCTATTTTCCCAATCCGTGATGAGCACTCCTAACGAGCGGGTCATTTTGATGCGATGCCCCATGAACCCAGGGCCAACGCATCCAATTTTGTTCAGGTCATAACGTGTAATACAGGTTTTGTAGGGACGGCCTTCATGCCGTCCGTAACGCCGGACGCGATCAATCGCGTCCCTACGATCTTCACGACCCTTTACGACCTTCTGCCTGATTTTGATGCGTTGCCCCATGAACCGCAGCGTCGTTGTTGACCTTCCAGAGATAAACTATAATCAATTGGTGACAAGCCACGTAAATTCCAGTTTCATTTGAAAAAATCCGTGATTAAACAGGACTAAGAATGTGATTGACAACGACGCCACGATTGCCAACATTCAGGCAGCGCGGACGGTCAACGGCGTTCCCCCGCAGCAGCATCAAGTGCCCTTCCGCAACATGCGCCATTTGTTATCGCTTCACGCCACCACAACGCCGGATCGACCGTTCATCGTTCATTATGATGGCGACGATCAGCGCGAGCAATTGAGCTATTCCGAGTTTAATGCGCAAGTTCATCAGGCCGCAGCGTTCCTCTACGATGACCTCGGCGTACGGCGCGGCGACCGCGTGGCGACGATTGCCTACAACCACCTCGATACGGTGATCCTCTACTTCGCCTGCTGGCTGATCGGCGCGGCGGTCGCGCCGCAGAATATTGCCGAAGATGACCGCCGGATCGCCTTCATCCTGCGCAACAGCGAGGCGCAGGTCTGCTTCGTCCGCGCCGAATATCTCGACCGCGCCGAAACGATCATTCACGGGGACGACGATGGACTCGGTGCCGCCAACGTCGGCCAAATCGTCCAGATGGGCGGTGATCCGAGCGACTACTACCTGCACTTCACGCAGGAGATCGCTAACCGACCGGATACGTTTATGTCGGCTGACTCTGACGAGCGCCCAACCCTTGAGGACGAGGCGCTGCTGGTCTACACCAGCGGCACGACCGGAGCGCCGAAGGGCGTTGTCCTCACCCAGTACAACCTGCTCATGGATGCCCAGGGAATCGCCCAGTGGCAGGCGATCACGGGTGGGCAGCGTCTGATGTGCGTCCTGCCGATTCATCACGTCAACGGCATCGTCATGACGATCATGACGCCGCTCTACGTCGGCGGCTCGACTGTGCTCAACCGCGCCTATTCGAGCCAGCATTTCTGGGAGCGCATCGCTCGCGAAAACGTCCAAATCGTCAGCGTTGTGCCGACCCTGCTTCAGTTCTCGCTCGAATATGCCGAGCAGCAGGAGCAGGCGGGCAAATCGATCTGGGGCGAGGGTATCGCCAAATCCGATCTGCGCCGCTTCCGTCACCTTGTCTGCGGCGCGGGCACGCTGGCGATGAGCCTTGCCCA
>DASZXN010000504.1:0-3931 GCA_035545875.1 Phototrophicaceae bacterium | reverse complement strand
AAACGGCAACAGATTTTTTACATTGCACGTCTATAGTTTGCCTATATCTGCGGATTGCTGAACACAGGCCAGAAATCTAAATACAATGGCGACGAAAAAACCAGTCAAGGCGCGGGAGAAAAAACGGTTGTCGACGTGGATGGTGGTCGAAGACGAACCGGATATCTACGAGCTGCTGCTCGCAATGTTTGAAATGTGGGGAATTGAGGGCGTCGCCTTCGTCGATGGTGAAGAAGCGCTGGCCTGGATTGAAGAAGCTGATAAAGGCACGCCCGGCGAACATCCTGAACTGGCGCTGCTGGACATTCGTCTGCCGGGGAACGTCGGCGGGCCAGAAGTCGGCGCGCGCATTCGCCAGAGCCGCGTTCTGAATCAGATGGCAATCGTGCTGATCACGGCCTACAAGCTGACCGTCGATGAAGAAACGGCCATTCTTGCCGAAGCCGGGGCGGATCGCCTGCTGTATAAGCCGCTGCCCAAATTCAATGAACTGAAGAAAATTCTGGAGACGGTGATCAGCGACCGCCGCAGTAAGGCAACGGCTGCGCTCCAAAAAGAAAAATAATCCATGCGCAACGAAGCTCCTTCGCGCTCGCTGGTGCGGCGGGCGAATCAGGTGAAAACGCTGGCGCTGCTGGTCGGCGCGATTGGCGTATTTGTCACGGCCATCGGTGTTTTAGGGGCAGCCCTGCCGCTCGTTTACGTGACCGATCCTTCCTATAACGCCTACGTTTTCGGCTACAATCTGGCGCTGGTCGTCGGTGTTGGCCTGCTGGTCGTGGCGCTCGCGCTGGCGATTCGCGCCTTCACGTGGAAAACCGACAACGACCTCGCCCTGATCACCGGGCGCGCGCTGGCGCAGTATTTCGATGACCGCTTCACGCTGATCCGCAACGTCAGCAAGCGCGAGATCGGTTACGTCGATGCGGTGCTGCTCGGCCCGCCGGGGGTGCTGGTCTTTCGCATCCTCGACGCGACAGGCGATTTCGCCAACGAGGGCGTCAACTGGCTGACGGTCAAGCCGAACAACGAAACGGTTCCGGCCTCGATTCATCCCTCGGTCGAAGCGATTGCCGACATCCGCAAGGTGCGCGAATATCTCGAAAATCGTCACCTGCCGAATATTCCCGTGTTCGGTGTGGTTGTCTTCACCAAGCCGCCGAACGTCGTCCGTATCAGCGCGCGCGACCCGGTCGTGCCGCCCTCCCTGCTGCAAGACCTGTTTCACAACCTTCAGCCCAATTATCTCGCCAAAGATCGCATCGATCAGCCGACCGTCGAACAGATTCGTCATTTGCTGTTAGGCGAATAGGCCGCGATGGAACTGCTGCTGGCGCGGGTCGGCGCGGGCAAGACCGCCTCAGTTCGGGATCGCCTGCTCGACTTGAAGCGCCAGAAGCCGCTCGCTTCGGTCTGGGTGCTGCTCTCGACCGAGCGCCAGATCGACGGTTTCCGCCAGCGCTTCGGGCGCGATCAGCGAGCGCTGTTCAACGTCGAAACCTTCAACTTTTACAGCCTCTACAAGCACGTGCTGGCGAGTTCTGGCCGACCGCAGCGCAGCCTCGACGATACGGCGCGCTTCGGACTGATCCGCGCGCTGCTGGCCGACCTCTACCGCGACGGCGGCGGGCTGTTCGGTGGAATCGCGCATATGCCCGGCTTCATTCAGGTGATCGCGGCGTTCACCTACGAACTCAAGCAGAATTTGATCACGCCGGAAGCGTTGCAGGCTGCTGCCGGAAGTGACAAGGAACTCGAACTGGCGACGATCTACGCCGAGTATCAACTGGCGCTGCGCAAACACGATTTGGTCGATCAGGAAGGCGAGGGCTGGCTGGCGCTCGAAGCATTGGAAAACCTGCCGCAGATTGGCCGCGCCGTCGATCTGCTGATCGTGGACGGCTACGACCAGTTCAACCGCCTGCAAGCCGAACTGCTGACCGTGCTGGGCGCGCAAGCCCGTGAAGCGATTGTCACGCTGACGACGATTCCAGGGCGTGAAGCGACGATTGGGCGGCGCTTTCAGGACGCGCTCGAACGGCTCAACGAAGCGCATCAGGCGCGGCGTAAGTGGCTGATCCAAATCCCGTTCACGGCGCACGAAGTCGAGCGCAGCCCGGCGCTGCGCCATCTCTCCGAACAACTACTGCTGCCGCATCCCCAACAGATCGACGCGGATGGCGCTGTCCAGTGGGTCGAAGCGCCTGACCCAACGCGTGAAGTCGGGGCGGTGCTGCGCCGCGTCAAGCGCTTGCTGATCGATGGGAGCCAGCCCGATGACATCCTGATCGCGCTGCGCGACTGGCCGCTCTATGGCGGCGCGCTGGCGGCGCAGGGGCAAATCTATGGTTTGCCGCTGGCGCTCCATTACGGCGAGCCGCTGGCGCGCAATCCGGCAATTGTCGCGCTGCTCGACCTGCTGGCGCTGCATCAGAATCACTTTCGGCGGCGCGATCTGCTCGATACGCTGCGCTCACCCTATTTCGCCGTGCCGGAGATTGCTGCTGAACAAGTCGATTTGCTCGATCAAATCAGTAATCAATGGCTGGTCATGAGCGGGCGTTCGGCTTGGCTCGACGCACTCGATCTGGCGACGCGGCCTGCGGCTCTTTCTCCTGATGACGATGATTCAGAGGTTGAAGGGTTGCAAATCGACCGGGAAGTCGCGGCGCGGCTCAAGGAGGCGCTCGCTCAGTTTTTCCGCCGGATCACGCCGCCGGAAGTCGCCCGCGTCGATGTCTATGTTGGCTGGTTGGAGGATTTGATCGGTCACGACCTTGCCGATCTCGATCTCGCAGAAGATGAGCCGCTGCCTGCGTATACGCTGGCGCTGCCTATGCAAATCCGTAAAGATGCTGATTTCGGCCTGGTGTCGCGCGATTTGGCGGCGCTGAATGAGTTCAAGCGTGTGCTGCGCGGGCTTCTGGCGGCGCAGGCGCTGGCGGGATCGCTCGGCTATACGGACGAGATCGAGTGGAAAACCTTTTTCCGTGACCTGCGCACGACGGTCGATAACACGACGGTCGGGCGCGGCGGATCGCGCGATGGCCGCGTGCTGGTCACGACGGTGGCCGATGCGCGCGGGTTACCGCATCGTCACGTATTCGTGCTGGGTTTATCGGAAGGGCTGTTTCCGCAGCCCGCGCCGGAAGACCCGCTCCTGCTCGACAGTGAGCGTGAACGGCTGCGTTTATCGGGGATTGCGCTGCCGACACAGGCCGAGCGCGCGGGCGACGATGGTCTGTTCTACGGGCTGATCGCGCAGGCGCACGCTTCGCTGACGCTTTCGCGCCCGCACAGCAAAAACGGCGAACTCTGGGCGGCGAGTCACCTGTGGCGGGCGACGCTGGCGGTCTTCAGCGACGCGCAGGTCGAGCATATCAGGCTCGGCGACGTGCCGCGCGACCCGGCAACCTTGCACGAAGCGGCGCTCGCGGCGGCGGACGGCGTGAGCAGCGGTCAGGCGCTCAGTTGGGTCGAGCCGAGCTACTGGAAGCGGATTCGGCGCGGGCGGCGGATCGAACTGAGCCGGATGTCACGCGCTCCGCACGATCACTACACCGGGCGCTTGCAGGCTGCCAACCTGATCGCGTGGGCGGCACAGGCACTCAACCCGGATCGGGTGTGGAGCGCCTCGCAGTTGAACGATTATGGCTTGTGCGGCTTTCGCTACTTCGCCGGACGGCTGCTGCGGCTCGAACCGCTCGAAGAGCCGGAAGACGGGATGGACAGCCGCCAGTTGGGGACGCTCTACCACGAAATCCTCGAAGCGACCTATCGGCGGCTTGGCGGCGCGATCACGCCGGAGCGCCGCGCCGAGGCGCTCGCGGTCTTGGGCGAAATTGCGGACGAGTATATGGCGAGCGCGCCGGAGCGCCTGCGCTTTCATCCCTCGCTGCAATGGGCGCAGGAACAGGTCGTGTTACGCCGC
>DASZXN010000503.1:0-15193 GCA_035545875.1 Phototrophicaceae bacterium | reverse complement strand
AAGCCGTTATTCTGGCGGGCGGTGAAGGGACGCGGCTGGCGACCCTGACCGCCAAGCGTGCCAAACCTGCCGTGCCTTTCGCAGGCAAATATCGCATCATTGATTTCACCCTGAGCAACTGTGTCAACTCCAACATCTTCGACGTGCTGATCCTGACGCAGTACCGCCCGCACAGCCTCAACGATCACATCGAGCGCGGTCGCCCCTGGGATTTGGATCGCTCGTTCACGGGCGGCGTGCAGATTTTGCAGCCCTACAAAGGCCGCTACGACACCGACTGGTATTCCGGTACAGCAGACGCGGTGACGCAGAACCTCAACTTCGTCCGGCGCGGTCGTCCCGATTACGTGCTGATCCTTTCCGGCGATCACATCTACGAGATGGACTACGATGTGCTGATCCAGTATCACCGCGAGAAGCGCGCCGCCGCGACCATCTGCACGATCACCGTGCCGCTCGATGAGGCCAGCCGCTACGGAATTGTCGATGTCAACGACGATTACAGCGTGCGCTCGTTCATCGAGAAGCCGGAGAACCCGCCCGGCAATCTCGCCAACATGGGCGTCTACGTTTTCACCTATTCGGTGCTGGAACGAATGCTCAAGGAAGATCATGACATGGAGAACTCCAATCATGACTTCGGCAAGGACATCCTGCCGCGCATGGTTGCGGAAGGCATGGGCGTTTACGCCTATCCCTACGGCGGCTACTGGATCGACGTGGGGACGGTCGAAGCCTACTGGGAAGCGCACATGGATTTGCTCGCCAGCCCGCCCTCGATCAACCTGAATGACCGCACCTGGATTATCCACACCAAGAGCGAGGAACGACCGCCCGTCATGATTCACGAAGGCGCGGTGATCAAGGACAGCCTGCTCGCCGATGGCTGTGTCATTGGCGAAGGCGCGGTCGTCGAGCGCTCGGTGCTGTCGCCGGGTGTGTTCGTTGGCCCGAATGCCGTCGTCCGCGAATCCGTTATTCTAACGGACACCTACATCGAAGCGGGCGCGGTGGTCGAGCGCTGCATCATCGACAAAATCGCCGTCGTCGGTCACAACGCCCACGTCGGCGCGATCCCGAAGGTCGGCGAATGGGGAATTAGCTGCATCGGCAAGAACGCGCACGTCCCGGCAGGTTACACCGTCGGGCATAGCTGCATTCTGGGAACCGATTTGCGGCTGGAGGATTTTCAGCAGTACCCGGATAAAATCGTCCCGAATGGGACAAAGCTCGGCTATAAAAGCAAACGCGGTTAATGCTTGAAATCAGACGACCTTCCGAAGTCAGGAAGGTCGTCGCGTTTCAGGAATCAGGAGGCGTGGGTGTAGACGACGGAATTGTCGCCGCCGAAGGGGTTGGGGACGTACTTATCGGCTGCCCAGTCGTTGTGCCATTCGTGGCTGTTGACGAGGTAGCGAAACTGATACTCGTGTTCCTTATCCAGATCGAGCGTAATGGTAAAACTGCCATTCTTCTGCTTCTTCATGGGGGTGGCGGCTTCATCCCAGTGATTGAAATCTCCGACCAGAAAGACGGTTTCGCCCTGCACCGCTTCTGGCAGCGAAAACGTGACTTTGCACACGTCCTTTGTCTTGAGGAATTGTTTCTTGAGCATTGACCTGGACTCCTAAACTGATTGTGAAACTTACTACTAGTTCGTCATTCTAACACAAAATATTTAAACTAAAACGGCGATCCGACTAAGGTTCGCCGCTGCCACGTTATCCAAATCTCCCAAGTTTTCGCCTTCCAACTTCACAGCATCGGCAAAACAGGTTATTCTTACGAGGCACAACCGAACAGCGATTTGATAAATTCCGCAAACAGGCGAGTTCTCCGGGGGAGCCTATTTCGATGGTAAAACCTGTTGCTACGGTTCACGTTATCCCGAATTTACCAGAGCCGCTCACGCGCCTGCGCGAGCTGGCCTATAACCTGCGCTGGTCGTGGGATCACGACACGATTAGTCTGTTTCGCCGTCTGGATCGTGATTTATGGGAGCAGACCGGCCATAACCCGATCTGGATGCTCGGCCTGATCGATCAGGCGCGGCTGGAAGACCTCTGTAACGATCCGGCGTTCATGACCCAGTTCCACAGCATTTGCAACCGCTTCGACGCCTACATGAGTGCACGCGACACCTGGTATTCGCGCAAGCACGGCAAGGTCGAGAAGCCCTTCATCGCCTATTTCTCGATGGAATTCGGCCTGACCGAGTGCTTCCAGAATTACTCCGGCGGCCTCGGCGTGCTCAGCGGCGATCACCTCAAAAGCGCCAGCGACCTCGGCGTGCCGCTGGTCGGCGTTGGCCTGCTCTATCAGGAAGGCTACTTCCGCCAGTATCTCAACGCCGACGGCTACCAGCAGGAATCCTACCCGATCAACGACTATTCCAACCTGCCGATTGAGCTGCAAAAAACGGCTGACGGCAAGCCGCTTACCATTAGCGTGCCGATGCCCGGTCGTCCGTTGTACGCGCAAATCTGGAAGGTGCAGGTCGGGCGTGTGCCGCTCTATCTGCTCGATACCAATATGCCGGATAACAAGCTCGAAGAAGATCGCAGCCTGACCGACCGGCTGTACGGCGGCGACCGGCGCACACGCATCCGTCAGGAAATCCTGATGGGCATTGGCGGCATCCGCGCCCTCGACGCGCTCAATCTGCGCCCGAAAATCTGCCACATGAACGAAGGCCACTCGGCGTTTCTGGCGCTCGAACGCGCGCGCCAGTTCATGAGCGAAAACGACACGACCTTCTGGCAGGCCAAAGAGATCACCGCGTCGAGCAACATCTTCACTACGCACACGCCCGTCCCCGCCGGGTTGGAGCGCTTCGGCTTCGACCTGATCGACGAACATTTCACCGACTACTACCGCGATCTCGGCCTCAACCGCAACCAGTTCATCGACCTCGGTCGTGAGCGCATGGGCGATTACGAACTGTTCTCGATGCCCGTGCTGGCGATCAACATGTCGGCCAAAGCCAACGGCGTCGCGCAGCTTCACGGCGTCGTCTCGCGCAAGCTCTGGCAGTGGATGTATCCCGGCGTGCCGGAGCAGGAAATTCCGGTCACGGCGATTACCAACGGCATCCACGTCGAGACGTGGATCAGCAACGAGATGGGTCAATTGTTCGACCGCTACCTCAACCCGCGCTGGCGTGACGAGGAATGGGATTCGACCGTCTGGGAAGATTTGGAGAGCATCCCGGATACCGAACTCTGGCGCACGCACGAACGCCGCCGCGAGCGCCTGATCGCCTTCACGCGCGCGCGCCTGCGCCAGCAGCTTCAGCGGCGCGGCGCACCGCAGCACGAGATCGAGGAAGCCGACGAAGTGCTTGATCCCGACGCGCTGACGATTGGCTTCGCCCGCCGCTTCGCCACCTACAAGCGTGCCAACCTGATCATGCGCGACGTTGAGCGCCTGAAAGCGATTCTGATGAACGCGGATCGCCCGGTGCAGATCATTTTCGCCGGGAAAGCGCACCCGCATGACACGGGCGGCAAGGAACTGATCCGCCAAATCACCAATCTGGCGCGCACGCCCGAATTTCGCCAGCGCATGGTTTTTCTCGAAGACTACGACATGCAAATCGCGCGCTATCTCGTGCAGGGCGTCGATGTCTGGATGAACACGCCGCGCCGCCCGAAGGAAGCCAGCGGCACGAGCGGCATGAAGGTGATCTACAACGGCGGTCTCAACTTCAGCGTGCTCGACGGCTGGTGGGACGAAGCTTATAAGCCGTCGGTCGGCTGGGCGATTGGCAACCGTGAGGAATATCCCGAATACGAGTGGGATCATCAGGATTTTGTCGAGAGCGAGGCGCTCTACAACATCCTCGAACACGACATCATTCCGCTCTTTTACGACCGTTCGCGCGACAATCTCCCGCGCGAGTGGGTCGCGCGTATGAAAAACTCAATCCGCACGCTCGCGCCGATCTTCAACACCGACCGGATGGTGCAGGAATACACCGAGCAGACTTACATCCCCTGCGACGGCCTGATTACAACGCTGACTGCGCCCACGCTCGACAAGGGGCTGCAATTCGCGGCCTGGCGCGGCAAGCTCGGCGAAGCGTGGCGCGGCGTCTCGGTGCAGCGCGTCGAAGTGCCGCAGGAGACGCTCAAGGTCGGCTCGGATATGGACGTGAAAGCCTACGTTCAGCTTGGGCAGTTGACGCCGAGCGACGTGCAGGTACAGTTGTATTACGGCCAACTGAGTCCACGCGGCGAGATCACCAGCGGCGGTCAGGCGATCCCGATGCAGTTGGTCGGCGCGGACGGCGGCGAGGGGCGCTACATCTTCCACGCCAACATCAGCTACGATACCAGCGGCGAGCGCGGCCTCTCGGTGCGCGTGCTGCCGCATCACGAGAGCCTGCCGACGCCCTTCCAGCCCGGCATCATTCGCTGGGCGGAAAAGGCGTAACGAAAAGCAGTCATGAGTAATGAGTGCTGAGTACAGCTCTCCCAGTTAAAAGTAAAAGCAGTTAAAAGTTAAAAGGAGTTCCATTGCGGACTCCCATGCGCATCAATTTAAGGTTCTATCGCACCGCCGTCGCTCGCGCCGCCCGACGCTCGAAGCGTCGGGCTAGTCAACCCAAGCCTGCTGAAGCAGGCTGGTGAGCCTGGATGAACGGTGATCCGCCCGCTTCAGCGGGCTTGAATTCCTAGCCGGAGGCTTCGAGCCTCCGGTGATGGAAGCGGAATCGCTCCTCAAATTGCTTAACTTGATGCCTATGGGAGTTCCATTGCGGACTCCTTTTAACTTTCGACTTTTAACTCACTTACCCGCGAATCAGCTTCGGAATATCCCTGAGCTTCGGCATTTGCCCCGCGAGCAAAATCTGCACGCGGAAAATCCGCCCCGCCACCCACATCACGGCGAGCGTCGTCAGCGCCAGCAGCACCAGACTCAGCGCGATCTGCCACGTCGGGACGTTGGAAATCACGATCCGCTCGACCATCGCCATCGGCGCGGTGATCGGGAAGATGCTGAAGATCACCGGAATGGTCGCGTCGGGCGAAGTCGAGAAGATCGACAGGAAGTAGAGCGGCAGCGCGGCAGGCAGCGTGAAGATCACGGCGTACTGCGGCCCTTCGCGCAGCGAGTTCGAGAGCGCGCCGACAATGCTGTAAAACCCCGCGAACATGAAATAGGCCAGCACGAAATAGATCAGCAGCAGCGGCAGAATGTTGGTCGGAATTTGAATCTTGGCAATCGTCGCCAGCATATTCACCGTCTGGTCGAGCGACGAGCCGCCCGCCAGCTTGACGATCAGGAATACGCTGCCGATCCAGACCACCAGTTGCAGCAGGCCGACCACGCCCATCGCCAGAATCTTGCCGATGAGAAGCTGCGCCGGACGCAGCGACGAGAGCAGGATTTCGATCAGGCGCGTCTCTTTTTCCTCGATCACGCTCTGCATCAGGTAGCCGTTGGTGGTGAACAGCCCGATCAGCAGCGCGATGGCGAACACGTAGACGACGATGAACGAGCCGCCATTCCCTTTATCGACCTGTGTGGTGATCAGCGAGAGATTGGTCGCCTGCACGTTCGACGGATCGATTAACCGCTGAAATACCTGCGGATCGACACCTTTGGAGAGTGTGTTGAGGATCAAGCGCTGAATG
Organism: Phototrophicaceae bacterium; assembly: GCA_035545875.1. Taxonomy (GTDB): domain Bacteria; phylum Chloroflexota; class Anaerolineae; order Aggregatilineales; family Phototrophicaceae; genus Flexifilum. The sequence continues at coordinate 9,554 of DASZXN010000503.1, read as the reverse complement.
GGCGCATCTTCGACGCTGCCGAGGTCAAGACGCGGCTGCACCAGCGTTACGTCACCCGTCTGGAGATAATCCGCCGCGATCACGTAATACAGCGGTATCTTGCCCGCCTCCAGCGCCGCCTGCGCCGAGGCTTCGTCGGGATAGCGCGTCAGCAGCGGCGACAGGCTGCCCGCATCGCTGAACAGCCCGGACAGATCGACGTAGCCCGCGTGCCCGATGCTGCTGAAATCGAACTGATCGGCCAGCGCTTGCGCTGCCGCCCGATTGTCCTGCTGCGGTGAGGTCGTCCGCTGGTTGATGAACTCGTAGCCAAATACCAACAATATCCCGATCAGCGGGATGCCGAAGGTCGTGAACAGATAGGCTTTACGGCGCAGGCCGCGCCGCAGTTCGTAGAGGAAAACTCGCGCAACATGCCCATTCATGCGTTTTGCTCCCCGGTCGCGCTCGTCGCCATCGACGGCGGGCGGCGCACCACGCGGATCAGTTGGCGCAGGCTCGGACGCTTGCCGTAGAGCAGCAGCCCCCAGCGGAAAATTCGCGCCGACGCCCAGGCGACGAACAAGCCCGTGAGCAGCAGAATCACCATGCTGGCGATCAACTGCCACGTCGGGAGTGAGCCGAAGCTCATGCGCAGCAGCACCGAGATCGACGACGTGAGCGGGAACAGGGTCAGGAAGGTCACAACCGGGCCGTTCGGATCGCTGATAAACGAGGTGATAAACAGCACCGGAATGACGAAGCCGAAGGTGAAGATCGCCGCGTACTGACGGCTCTCCTGCTCCGACCCCACGATCACGCCGAGGCAGGCCATCACGCTCGCCATGAAGAAATAGCCGAGCAGGAAATACACAACCGCGACCAGCGCCAAATCAGGCGGAATCGTGATCGCGGACAGGAAGCTGAAGTTGTGGCTCAGGGTCAGCGTCACGTAGCCGCCGCCCAGCCAGACAACCAACTGCGTCAGTCCGAGCAGACCCAGCCCAATGATCTTGCCGAACAGCAGGTCGAACGGAGTGACGCTTGTGACCAGAATCTCCATAATCCGGTTCGTCTTTTCCTCGACCAAGCCCGACATCAGGTAGCTGCCCGTGCTTTGTGAAGCGAACAGAAACACCATCATGAAAATGATCGGCGTGACAAACAGCCCGCCGATTTCATTCTCGCTCATCACGCGGCCATCGTTGAGCGTCCTGATGCTTGCTTCCACCGGGTCTTGCAGCCGCTTGACGACCTGAGCGTCGAGACCGCTGCTCAGGTTAGCACGCAGATAGGCGTCGAAGGCATTACCCAGCGCGCTCGGAATGTCGGTTTTGGCGACGACGCTCACATTCCCCGTCTTGAGATAGTCGGCGGGCAGCACGTAATACGCGCCAATCGACCCTGCATCGAGCGCGGCGCGCGCTGCCGCTTCCGTGTCGTAGGCGCGGAAATAATCCGGCTGATCGATCTGCTTGTGCAGCACGCCCGCCAGATCGACGTAGCCGACTGTGCCGAGGCTGCGCGGATCGCTGTCCTTGTTGAAAATCAGCGTGACCGACAGCATCGTAATCGCAATCGTCAGGATCGGGATGCCGAAAGCGACGAACAGGAACGAGCGCCGCCGGATGTTGGTCAGGTATTCGTGCCGGGCGATCAGCCAGATTCTAGCCATGCTGCGCATCTCCGGTCACGACCTGCACGAAAATGTCATTCAGACTGGGCACCGCCAGTTCAAACGCGCGAATGTGCATGTCAGCGCGCGCCGCGATCTCGGCCAGCACGTTGTCCGGCGTGATGTTCGGCTTGAGGTAGAGCAGCGTCGCCTGATGGCCGTTCTCGGAGGCTTCGACGTGATCCACGCCGGCCAGCTTCGACCAGTCGCCCTGCCCCTCGACGCGCACCGCCGGGAGCGCATACTGCTGGCGCACCTCATCGACCTTGCCGTAAAGCTTCTGCTCGCCCTTGTTGATCATCAGCAGGCGGTCGCACATTTCCTCGACCTGCTGCATCTGGTGGGTGCTCATGACTATCGCTTTGCCGCGCTTCTTGAAGTCGAGCAGCAAATCCTGCATCACCAGCGTGTTGACCGGATCAAGCCCCGAAAATGGCTCGTCGATGATCAGCAGGTCGGGGTCGTGCAGCACCGTCACCGCGAACTGGACTTTCTGCTGCATCCCTTTGCTCAACTCGCTGACTTTCTTCTTCGCGTTCTCGGCCAGGCCGAGCCGTTCGAGATAATCCAGCGAGCGCCTCCGCGCCTCCGCTGCGGATAATCCCTTGAGCGTGCCCAGATAGACCATCATCTCCAGCACCGGCACGCTGCGATACAGCCCGCGTTCCTCCGGCAGATAGCCGATCCGGTCTTTGGTCGCGTCGTTGATCGGCCCGCCCAGCACTTCAATCCGCCCGGTATCCGGTTTGAGAATGTCCAGAATCATGCGGATGGTGGTGCTTTTCCCCGCGCCATTCGGCCCCAGCATGGCGAATATCTCGCCGCCCAGCACCTCAAACTGAAGGTCTTTGACCGCCCGAAAGCTGCCATAGCTCTTCGAGATATGCTCGACGTAAATCGCGCGCATAACGCCCCCTTTCAGTGTCACCTTGATTCTACGCGGAAACTGCGGAAAGGTTCCAGCAAGTGTTCAGACAAAATTCACGCAATCTGGGCAAAATTAAGGGAATCTCGCTTGTATGGATTTGATCTCTGATGGTAAACTGCTATTCATGACGGTGAAGCAATACTTGTCCGTTCTAACAAACTGAAACCGTAAATTAACTTTCGCACACGAACTAGCCAGTAGGAATCGGTGGAGATGAAGAGGCATATTCTAGTCGTTGACGACGAAATTGGCGCGCTTACCCTCATCGGTATCATGCTGGAACGCGGTGGATTCGAGGTGCTCAAGGCTCGGGATGCGCGCGCCGCACTGGAAATTCTCGAAGATACGGTTCCCGACCTGATTATCCTCGACGTGATGATGCCGGGCATGAACGGGATCGACCTCTGCCAGGCAATCCGCCAGCGCGATGCGACCAGCAAGACGCCCGTGCTGATTCTGTCGGCGCGCGGCGATGCCGAAAGCATCATTCGCGGCATCGAAGCAGGTGCGAACGATTATCTTCCGAAGCCCATCCTCCACCACGATCTGGTCTCCAAAGTCCGCTCGATGCTCGGTCAGGGCATGGCGGCAGAGAATTAACGCCCCTTCGCGGGGGTTGATCTGCTTTGCATGGCTCACGGCGTGAAGCAGATCAGCCCGTCCCATAGAGCGCTCGGTAAATCGTATAGTAGCTGTAGATGCTCTGGATGAAGCTGCGCGTATTGGCATCGGCGGCAGTCATGAACTGATCGGTGTCGCCGCCAGACGCATCCAGCCACGCCTGCGCACGCCCTGATCCCGCTTCATAGGCCGCCAGCGCCACCGGGACGTTGTTCTGGAAGCGCTGAAGCTGCTCGGACAGCCCATACGCGCCAAAGGTGATTCCCGCGTAGGGTCGGCTCAAATCACTCTGATCCTGCGGCCACTGAAGCTGCTGGGCGATGTACGCCGCCATCCCCGGCGCGATTTGCAGCAAGCCCTGCTCGTCCGCGCTGCCGATCACGTGAGTGTTGAACAGGCTCTCATAGCGGATCAGCGCGAGCAGCAGCAGCGGATCGATACTATACTGCTGACCAATCTGCTGCACCGTATCAACGTAATCGGCAGGATAGCGCAGCCGCGCGATGTAGAGCGGCGCGTCGAGCGTACCCACATCGGCGTCACGCACAACGTAGGAGGCCGCCAGAATCGAATCCTCGTACGCGCCGAGATTCTGGAAATAGACCGCCAGTTGATACGAGGCCAGCCCATTCCCCTCGTTGGCGTTAACCAGCGCGTCGAACTCCGCCGTCGCGTCGGCGTAATCGCCTACATTCCACAGTTCGAGTCCGCGCGCCAGCAGCGGATCGCTCTGCAAGTCGGGCGCGAGTGCCGCCAGCGATCCGGTCTGCGTGAGGTTATAGGTCTTGCGCAGCCAGTCCTCGGCCTGCGCGATCTGCGCCGCGTCGTCGAACTGGAACTGCGTCTGCTTGGGCGGCGCGAACGGCGTAATCCCTTCGATCAGGTCTTTGGCGCGCATAGCGAAATAGCTGTCCGGCGCAGCCAGTACAACCTGCGCGAAGGCTTCGCCTGCCGTCTTTTGATCGCCGCGTTTAAGCGCCAACGCCCCAACCCAGAAATAGGCCGTCGCCTGATCGTCGCCCGTCGTCTTGACTGAGATTTCGCCGTAGTAGCGCTCCGCCGCCGTGAAGTCGCCCGCGCTGTAGGCAAGCGCCGCCGCCTGAAACAGTCCCTCAATCGCCTGCGGCGTGCCCGGATGACCGTCGGCCAGCTTCTCGAACACTGCTCGCGCGGTCTGCGGCTGTTTGGCCTGCTCGTAGAGCAGCCCGGCGCGCAGCAGCGCCTCCGGCACTTCCGGCACGTAGTTGTAGTTGTCGGCGATGTTCATGTACTGCTCAATCGCGCTGTTCAAATCGTTGGCTGTCGCGAATGACTCGCCCTGTTCGAGCAGCGCCTGACCAAACAGCGAATCGGTCGGGTACTGCGTGATGATTGTCTCGAAAGTGGTGTTTGCCGCCTGCGTGTTGCCGATCTCGCGGTAAGCGCGACCGAGCATGAGCAGCATCGAGGTCGGCACCGTATCAAAGGTGTGATCGCGCGCGTAAGCACTGAGCGCCTTGATCGCGCCCAGATAGTCGCCCTCGTTGTAGCAGACCGTCCCCATTATTAGATTATCGAGGCCGACGTTGTTCTGAAGCAGGATGTTCATCGCCTGATACGCTTCGGGCTGGTCGGGATAGCTCGAAAAGACCTGCGCCATCCGCACCAAACCGTTCTGCAAATCGCCCGCCTGAATCAGCGTTTGCGCCGCCGCGAAAGCGACGTGCGCCGCGTATGCCTTGTCCTGCGTGGCCTTGCCGAGCGCGTCGTACTGCGCAACTGCGTCGGCGCTGTCGCCGCTGCTGGCCTCGATCTGCGCGATGCGCTCACGCAGCGCCAGTGACGCTTGCGGCGTCATATTCGGATCGCCTGCCGCTTTGTTGTAGCTGGCGAGCGCCGCCGCTGGCTGACCGACCGCGAGCAGCGCGTTGCCGATTTCCTCGTTGGCGTAGCCGTCGATCAGGCCCGGTTTCAGGGACAGATAGGCTTGAAAGTCGTTGATCGCGTCGTTCCAGCGCGACAAGCCGAGGTTGGCCTCGCCGCGCAGATAATGCGCCTGCGCGATTCGGCTGTCCTGGGGAAACTGGTCGATGAACGTCGTCAGCGCGTCTACCGCGTCGGCGAACGAGCCAGTCTGCACCGCCGCCTGCCCGACGCCCAGCGCCGCCGTCGCCCGCTCCTGATCCGACGCGCCCGCCTGATCGACCAGCCGCGCATAGGTATTCGCGGCACTGTCGAAATGACCCGCCAGCGCGTCCTGCGCGCCCTGTTTGAGCGTGATCGCGGGTTCAATCGTCGGGGTCGGCGCGAGGGTTGCCGTCGCCGTCGGCAGCGGAGGCTGAGTCGGTGTCTCGGTCGCGCGCGGGGTCGGTGGGATCGTGTTCAGGTTGCAGGCAGCAGCGAGCAGCGCGGCAGCGAGTAACACACTTCGTTTGAGCTTGATCATAACCGGATTATGCTTGGCGCTTTCCGCATCGTCAATGGTTAGGCAGTAAGTCACCGGAGAGCCAGGGCATTCCATAGCCAATCGCCAGATGTCCCGCCTCGGCCAAACCTTTGCCGAGTTCGCTCACGTCGCGGAATGTCCACCAGTGCTCCGCCGAGGGCAGAATCGGCACGTCGAAGTCGTCCACTACCAGCGCGCTCAGGGATCGGCGCGCGTAAGCGGGATGACGACTGCGCTGCGCGGCATTGGCCTGATCACTGCGGATCAGCGTGACGCGAAAGCGCGACGGCGCATTCTGCGCTTCAGGGACGCTGCTGTAGTGCAGCAGTTGAAACTCGATGAAGCCATACAGACCGTCGTCGAAGTGTTTGGCGAAGCGGAACAGCCCGCCCGCCCACTGGGTCTCGTGCTCCTCAAGATCATAGCCCGCCGCACTGAAAGCCTGCCCGACGACCGTCAGCAAAATCAGGCGGAAATTCTCGTGTGGTGACTGCGGATTCAAGCCCAACCTCTACCCATAAACCGGCAAATCGGTTACTCTGCCATTATAGCGAAGCTGGCGCAGAATGACGCGCGCAGACTGGAAAGGATCGAATAAGCCGATGAAATTCGCCGTCTATGTACCGATTTTTGGCCCCTATGGTGATGCGAACGTCCTGATCCATCTGGCGCGTGCCGTCGAGCAGGCGGGTTGGGATGGATTTTTCATCTGGGATCAGATCACGGGCTTCGGCGCGGATAACGTCGCCGATACGGAGGTCGCCTTAGCCGCGATTGCCCTCAACACGACGCGGATTCGCTTTGGATCGCTGATCACGCCGCTGGCGCGCCGCCGTCCAGCCAAGTATGCCCGCGAGATGCTCACCCTCGATCATCTCTCCAACGGCAGACTGATCTGCGGCGTGGGCATTGGCAATTCCAAAGAGGAGTTTGAAGATTTAGGCGACGAAGCCGACGCCAGAACCCGCGCCGAGATGCTCGAAGAAGCGCTCGCCGTCGTGACCGGGCTGTGGCGCGAGCAGCCGTTCAGTTTCGCCGGAAACCATTACTTTGTCGAGGATGCCAAGTTCCTGCCCAAGCCCATTCAGCAGCCGCGTATCCCCATCTGGATGGGCGGGACGTGGCCGCTCAAAGCGCCCTTCCGCCGCGCCGCTCAATGGGATGGCGTGTTTCCGCTCTGGCGCGATCAGGCTCCCGGCCAAATGATGCCGCCCGACGAGTACCGTCAGTTGCTCGCTTTTATCAAGGAGCAGCGCCAGTCCGACACGCCTTTCGAGGTGGCGCATGGCGGCAAAACCCCCGGCGATCCGGCGCAGGCCGCCGAAATCGTCCGCCCTTACGTCGAGGCAGGCGTAACCTGGTGGATGGAGACCGTCGATCCCTGGACGTTTGGCGGCGATACGCCCGCCGCAAGCTGGCCGCTCGCTGCCATGTACGAGCGGATCATCAGCGGCCCACCCCGCATGTAATCAGGGTACGAATTTGCAGGGGCAGACACCTACGTCTGCCCCGTCAAGATCATCATCTGCCCTTGAAGTAATGCCCCTGATCCAAATCTTCGAGCAGACCGGGCTGCTTCGGCTCCCAGCCCATCAGTTCGCGGGTCAGCACGCTCGATACAGGTGAATCGACAGCCATAAAGCGCCCGATCATGCCAAACTGTTGAGCAGCCTCGTCAATGGAAACGGACTCCACCGGGAGATTGAGGTGCCGTCCGATCATCTCGGCAATATCGCGGATCGCCACGCCTTCTTCAGCGTTCGCGTGCAGTGTTGATCCTGCCGGAGCCTTTTCGAGCGCAAGGCAGAAGAGATGCGCGGAGTCGAGGCGATGCACGGCAGGCCAGCGCTGCGCGCCATCGCCGACGTAAGCGGCCTTCCCTCCGGCGCGCGAACCATCGACGATGATTCTCATGAACCCGTTATCGCCGTCACCATGATTGGTCGGAGCCAGCCGCACAATTGACGAGCGAACGCCGCGCTGCGCCAGCGCGAGCGTGAATTCCGCCGTCTCATGGCGACGAGCCAACCCGCTCATCTCAGCGCCGGGAGCGCTGGAATAATGCCCATCGTTCTCGGTCACTACCTGACCCGGTTTCAGTCCGATCATCCCCGAAGCGATGACGAGCGGTCGGTTCGATCCGGCGAGCACGTCGCCGAAAATTTCGACGGCGCGGCGCTCAGAGTCGACAGCAGCCTGCGCGCCTCCCGAAAAGGCAATGTCGTGGTTGAACGCGAGGTTGATCACCCCGTCCGACGCTTCAGCCGCGCTCCGCAGCACATCGAGATCGTCGGTAGTCCCGCGCACCACCTCGGCTCCAGCGGCGCTGATAGCGTTCGCGGACGCATCTGAACGCGCAAGGCCGACGACCTGATGCCCCGCGCCGACGAGTTCAGCAACGACGGCGGAGCCGATCCAGCCGGACGCGCCTGTGACGAAAACCTTCATGGCAAATTCCCCTTCTATCTAGATTGCGCTGATGAGGTCGCTGACCTCATTCGTCACTAGGGTATAATGAGGGAAGTGGTTTAACGAGACGAGCGTTTATCCTGGAACTGGGACTCCTAGTTTATGGTCACAACCGTGAATGAGACGAACCGCACAGCACTGAATCAAGCCGAGTCGGAGCGACAGCACGAATTAGCCGAGTTTCTGCGCAGCCGCCGCGCGCGTTTAACGCCAGAGCAGGTCGGCTTGCCGCGCGGGACGCGCCGCCGGACGCCGGGCTTACGGCGCAGTGAAGTCGCGGCGCTCGCGGGAGTCAGTCTGGAGTGGTATACGTGGCTGGAACAGGGGCGCGATATTCACGTCTCGGTGCAGTTGTTGGAGAGTCTGACGCGCGTCTTGCAGTTGGACGCGAATGAGCGCGATCATTTATTCCTGCTCGCGCTCCGCCAGTCAGCGCCCGTCGACACCTATGTGCCGCCGAAGATCACCCCGACCTTGCAGCAGTTTCTCGATCAACTCGGCGCGATTCCAGCCTCGGTCATCGACGCGCGCGCCAACATCATCGCCTGGAATACCGCCCACAGCGTCGTCTTTGGCGACTATGACGCTTTCACGGATGAGCGCAATCGCAACCTGATCTGGCGCTTGTTCACGCATCCGCGCGCGCAGCAGGTCAATGAGGAATGGGAAGAACTTGCCAGCGTCTATCTGGCGCAGTTTCGCGCGGGCTACGGTCGCTTCATCGACGATCCCTGGTGGGCGCAGCGCATCGCAGAGTTAAGCGAGGTCAGCCCGGAGTTCCGACGGCTGTGGGCACGGCATGACGTGCTCAACGTCTCTGAAGGGCGCAAAACCTTTCATCACCCACTGGTGGGCGTGCTCAAATTTGATTTTGTCTATCTGAGCACCGTCGATTCGGCAGATTTACGCCTGCTCATTCACACGGCGCGTCCCGGTACGGGAACCGCCGAGAAAATCGAGCGGCTGCTGAGTGATGAGTTCGATACCAGCATTGAAGCGCTGCGTGCCATGACGCTCGCCTTAACCGTCCAGTCGTCTACCTGACGACCGACAAACGCCCTTCGTCGGGGCATGGCGCTGCCATGCCCATAGGCATCAATTTAAGGATTTAGGCAGCCTGTTTTTGCCCTCATCCCCTGCCCCTTCTCCCTCAGGGAGAAGGAAATAATTCAGCTTCAGGGATTTTTAAGTCCCTCGCCCTGAGGGAGAGGGATTGAGGGTGAGGGCTTATCTTGATGCGAATGGGCACGACGTGTCGTGCCCTTTTCTTTTTCCTGTGCTCGCCCTACCCCTGCTTCAACAATTCCAACGCTGCCTCCGCCTCCGTGACGGGCATCTGGCAGGCGAAATTCCGGCAGACGTAGACCGTCGGCGCGCCACCGCGCATCACGCGGTAGCTCAACAGCGGGATATTCGCCTCGCCCTCGACGTTCTGCGCCGCCAGCGCCGTGATCGCG
>DASZXN010000502.1:0-1901 GCA_035545875.1 Phototrophicaceae bacterium | reverse complement strand
TGACCAGTCCCGGCGGTACGTCGGCAGAGGCGATCTATCAGTTGGAGAAGGGCGGAATCCGCACGGTACTGTCACGGGCGGTCTATGCCGCCTATCGTCGCTCGGTCGAACTGGGCAAAGCATCGGAAAAGAAGCGGGATAGTGACTGATGAGTGATCTGCAAACTCTGTTTCAAGAGGTGGATAACCTCTCGCCGGATGAAATCAAACAGTTATACGACTATATCGTCAAAAATCACGTCGAATTCGTCCCCGTGAAGCCTTCGGAATCACCGCTAAAGAAGCGCATTCTAGGGTTGCACGCACATCTAGGTGAAGCATGGATGAGCGATGATTTTGACGATGAACTGCCGGATTCATTCTGGTTAGGAGAGAAATAGCATGTTCTCCAGAATTGATATTTTCATTCGTGAAAAAGTGGACAAATGAACGCTGATCAGTTAAAATTGTTTACGAAGTACAAAGCGGTATGATTAATTTTATCAATCGATTCGGTCTTTTGGTGCCTTCGGCGGCACTTAGAGCAAGAACCTGTACTGTCTTTCTATTCTTCTAGGAGACGCAGATGGCGGACACCTCGAACATCTTTCAATCGCTGATCGACGATGTAAACAGCTTTACCCCCTCTATCGAGTCGGTCGAAGTTGGTTACGTCGAAGAAGTCGGCGACGGTATCGCCCGTGTGGTTGGGCTGAACAACATTCGCTTCAGCGAACTGGTGCGCTTCAGCAACGGCTCGGCGGGTATTGCTTTCAACCTCGAAAAAGATAACGTCGGTATCATTATCATGGGCGAATACGACACGATCAACGAGGGCGATGAAGTGCGCCCGCTCGGTCGTATCGCTTCCGTACCTGTCGGCATGGGCCTGGTCGGTCGCGTCGTCAACGCGCTCGGCGAGCCAGTCGATGGACGCGGCCCTATCGCCAGCGACGAGTACTACAACATCGAGCGGATCGCGCCCGGTGTGATGCAGCGCAAGAACGTAAACCAACCGGTGCAGACCGGTATCGTCGCCATCGATGGTATGACCCCGATTGGTCGTGGTCAGCGCCAGTTGATCATCGGTGACCGTCAGACGGGCAAGACCGCGCTGGCCGTCGATACGATCATCAACCAGAAGGGCAAAGACCTGTACTGCATCTACGTCGCCATCGGCAAGCGGCGCGGCGAGATCGCTCGTCTGGTCGCACTGCTGGATCAGTACGGCGCGATGGATTACACCATCGTCGTCAACGCGACGGCCTCGGACGCGGCGGCGCTCCAGTACATCGCTCCGTATGCGGGCTGCGCGATTGGCGAGTGGTTCATGGAAAACGGCAAGCACGCGCTGGTCGTTTACGATGACCTGTCCAAGCACGCCTGGGCGTATCGTCAGGTTTCGCTGCTGATGCGTCGTCCGCCGGGACGTGAAGCCTATCCGGGCGACGTGTTCTACCTGCACAGCCGCCTGCTCGAACGCGCCGCTCAGTTGAGCGATGCGCGCGGCGGCGGCAGCCTGACGGCGCTCCCGATCATCGAGACGCTGCTGGGCGACATCTCGGCCTACGTGCCGACGAACGTTATCTCGATTACCGACGGTCAGTTGTTCCTCGAAGCCAACCTGTTCAACGCAGGCACCCGCCCCGCGATCAACGTCGGTGTCAGCGTCAGCCGCGTGGGTGGTGACGCGCAGACCAAAGCGATGAAGAAAGTCGCAGGTGGTTTGCGCCTTGACCTGGCGCAGTTCCGCTCGCTGGCAGCGTTCGCTCAATTCGGCTCTGACCTCGACAAAGCGACCCAGCGCCAGTTGGATCGCGGTCTCCGGCTGACCGAACTGCTCAAGCAGCCACAATACCAGCCGCTTTCGCTGGCGGACGAAGTTGCCAGCCTGTATGCAGGCACACGCGGCTACCTGGACTC
>DASZXN010000501.1:0-7483 GCA_035545875.1 Phototrophicaceae bacterium | reverse complement strand
CCCTTACGGCAACGCGCATACCGCCGACAGCGACGAGCACGTTCACGGCAACGCGCATACCGCCGACAGCGACGAGCACGTTCACGGCGACGCATATACCGCCGACAGCAACGTTCACACCGACGTTCACGGCGACGCGCATACCGCCGACAGCGACGTTTACACCGACGTTTACGGCGACCCATACCCCAACGCACACAGCTACCGCAACATTCACGGCGACGCGCGTACCGCCGACGGCGACGAGTACCCTTACGGCAACGCGCATACCGCCGACGGCGACGAACACGTTCACGGCGACCCATACCCCAACGCATACGCCGACATCCACGTTTACGGCGACCTTTACATCGACCCCGACGCGCACGCCGACACGCACGCCGTCACCTACCGATACGGCGACGGCGACGGCGACAGTTTTCATCCTGCCGACGCCTTTACAGCTTCCGGCGGGACTGCCGCTGCCGACCGCGCAGAATAGCTGCCCGGAGCCTGCGGGTTGGGTTCAGTACATTGTTCAGACAAGCGACACGCTCTATGACATTGCGCAGGCGGTTGGCAGTTCAATTGAGGTGCTGGTCAGCGCGAACTGCCTCACGCCATCCAGCAGCATCGTTCCCGGCATGAGTCTCTCGGTGCCGCAGCTTCCGGCGACGCCAGTCGCCACGACCGCGCCGGTCATTCCCGCCAGCGGCACGCCGCTCGCGCCGCAGGGATGCACCGCGCCGGGCGTGCGCATCATCGCACCGACCGCTGGACAGACGGTAAGTGGGTTGTTTAATCTCGTCGGGGCGGCAGCGCTTCCCGCAGCGGGATACTACCAGATTGACATCCGTCCAGATTCGGCTGAAACGTTCATGGCTTACAGCCGAGGCAGCACGTCGGTGATCGGTGGTGTGCTGGCGCAGATCAACAGCAGCATGTTCGACAAGGGGCTGCACTGGGTACGCCTGACCGTCTATACAGCCAGTGGGAGCGCCTCACAATCCTGCGCTATCCCTCTGATTTTTGGCTGACCATCGACTGCGCTGGTGGGGTAAGCTATAGTTTGCTCCGCATGGTTGGATGGAGATAGAGGATTGTGGAAAAACGATCACGCTTGCGCCGTTTGCGCGGCCTGCCCGGTTTTATTGTATTTCGGATCGTTCCTATACTGCTGATCGTCGGGATACTCTGGACAGGCTATCAGGTCGCGCAGGGGCTTGAACGGCGCGTCGATGAGCAAAACGAGGCGTCGCAACGTCAGCCGAATTACGTGCAGACCGCGACGGCGATGGCGTCACCGCAGGCAACCGAGGCGGCCAATCGCCAGAGCGACATTGTGCTCGCCGCTTATCGCCAGAATAACGTCAATTACCAGTTCGAAACCAATACGCCGCTTCCGCCTGCACCGACGGAAGCCGAGCCTACCGTCGAGGCGACTCTCGCCCCCGTGACGCCGCGCCCGCTGCCGACGCTGTTCATGTTCAATGGGACACCAGCAGAGAGCGCAGGCGGGACGGCAGTTCCCTCGGCAGTGCCGACGCTGGATCGCAACGGCGAGAACCTGCTTAATGTGCTGCTGCTCGGCAACGACGGCGAAGTCACCGACGATGGCTATCTGCGCACCGACACGATGATCGTCGTCTCCATCAACCGGGATACAGGTACGGTCTCGATGATCAGCTTCCCGCGCGATATGTACGTTTATATCCCCGGCTGGACGATGCAGCGGCTCAATCTGGCCTACATTCACGGTGAGCAGGGCGGCTGGCCGGGCGGCGGTTTTGGCCTGCTGCGCCAGACGCTGTTGTATAACTTCGGTCTGAACGTGCATTATTACGCAATGGTCGATTTCTCCGGTTTCAAATCGATTGTCGATGCGGTCGGCGGCATCAACGTCGCGGTGGACTGCGCGATTGAAGACCTGCCGCTGATCGATACGCAAATTCCGAGCGGCGCGTACAAAACCGCCGACGGCGACCATTGGGTTTTACCGGTGGGTTATTATCAGATGACTGGGGCCGAGGCGCTCTGGTATGCCCGCTCGCGCGCCAGCAGCACCGATTTCGACCGAGGACGCCGCCAGCAGCAGGTTTTACGCGCGGTCTGGAACAAGGCCAAAGCGACCGGACTGCTCAACAACGCGGTTCAACTCTGGAATGACGGCAGTCAGTATGTGCAAACTGATATGCAGCTTCAGGATATTTTGAGCTTACTGCCCATCGCGCTGAATCTCGATCCGGGCAAGATTCAGGATTACGAGATGGCGCGCACCTACGATACGCTCCCCTGGCAGCCGCCCGACGGCAGCAACGTGCAACTGCCCGTCTACGATCATTTGCATCAACTACTTCAGGATTTCTATACACCGCCGACCCAGAACCAGTTGGTCGCGCAGAAGGCGACCATCAGCGTCTACAACGGCACAACCAATCCCAACTGGGATAAGGTTGCGGTGGAGCGGCTGACCGAGGACGGATTCGCTGCGATTGCTGCTGGCCCCGCCGATAAAACGGACTACGCCGACACAGTCCTGATCGATCACACCGGACGGAGCAAAGGCAGCAGCGCGCCGGACATCGCCAAGTCGCTCAATATCAAGTCGAGCAATGTTCAGAGCGCGCCCGACCCGAACCGCACGGTCGATTACGAAGTGATCCTCGGCACCAATTACAACTCCTGCACGACGCAGGGCCTTCTGCCCGTCGATCCGAATCCCGCCGCTACCGCGCCCGCCGACTCGCAGTAAGCCAACTGCCGGGCAATCCGCCGATCTTTTGGGCGGATTGCCCGGTATGGTTCGTCTATACAATCCCTTTTTTCGGGCATACACTGTCTGTAAGCGCCGTAAAAAAGGGATTGAAAAATGCTTTCACGCGATCAGATTGATTTTTACCAAGAGAACGGCTACATCCTGCTCGAAGGGTTGTTCACGCCGAAAGAAGCGGCAGCCTATCGTCAGCGCGGCCACGATTTGATCGACGGGCTGGCCGCCAGGAAGAGCGTCGAGGCGACGTGGGACAGCGCCCGCGAATTGGTCAAAGAGGTCAAACTGCTCCACTGCCACGACGTGCAGTTCTACGACGCGGCTTTCAATAAGCTGCTGTTCGATCCGCGTCTGGTTGATTCTGCCGCCGAGTTGATGGGCACGCCCAATATCCAACTGCATCACAACAAGATGTTCATCAAGCCGCCGGAAAAAGGCGCGCCGTTCCCCATGCACCAGGATCAGCCGTTTTTCCCGCATGAGAAGCACACCATGACCGCCGCGATCATCCATTTTGACGATGCGCCCGTCGAAAAAGGTTGTGTACGGGTCGTACCGGGAAGCTATAAGCTTGGCCCGCTGCAACACATCGAATCGGGCGGCTGGCATCTGCCGTTTTCGGAATACCCGCTGGAAAGCTCGATTCCCTGCGCGGCCAAAGCAGGCGACGTGCTGGTATTCAACTACCTGACGATTCACGGTTCTGGCGTTAACGTCAGTGACGAACCGCGCACGACGCTGCTGATCCAGATGCGCGATCCGAGCGATCATCCGCTTACGGACGTGCATCGCTCGCCGGGGCAGGGAACGATGCTGCGCGGCATCAATACTGACGAAGTTTAGACATCCCCTCACCCTGCTCGCTGCGCGAGCCGTCCCTCTCCCACGCAAGCGGCTGAGGAGAGGAGACCTGTTGGGGTTGGGCTGGTCACGAGACGAATTTATCCCCGTGAGGGCGGGTCAAAGACCCGCCCTTACACACGATCCGTGCGTCGGATTTTCTCTCAATTTCAAACCTATCCTCTCCTCAGCGCGCAAGCGGGTAGAGGGACAAAGCATTTCCCCTCGCCCCGTTTACGTGGAAGAGGAGGTAGGGGGAGGGGGATAAATTACCAGCGCTGATGCACCTGTTCGCGGATTAGGTCGTTGTAGATTTGCTCGATGGCCTGCATTTGCTGGCTGGTCAGTGGCGGCAGATCGGCGGCATGAACATTATCGATCACCTGCGCCGGATTTTTCGCGCCGGGAATCGCGCAGGAAACCGCGTCGAACATCAGAATCCAGCGCAGCGCGAACTCGGCCATCGTTTCGCCCTGCGGCACGATTTGGCGGATGCGCTCGACGGCTTCCAGCCCCGTTTCATAATCGACGCCGGAGAAAGTCTCGCCCATATCGAACGATTCGCCGTGACGGTTGAACTTGCGGTGATCGTCGTCGGCGAAGCTGGTGCTGCGGCTCATCTTGCCCGTGAGCAGTCCGCTCGCCAGCGGTACGCGCGCCAGAATCCCGACCTTGCGCCGTTTCGCTTCGGGGAAGAACAGTTCGGCAGGACGCAGGCGGAACATATTGAAGATGATCTGCACGCTTTGGACGCCGGGAAATTCCATCGCCTTGAGCGCTTCTTCGACCTTTTCGACGCTAACGCCATAAAACTTGATCTTGCCCGCTTTGACCAGATCATCGAGCGCGGCGAAGACTTCCGGGCGATAGTAAACAGGAGTCGGCGGGCAGTGAAGCTGCACCAGATCGAGCGCGTCAACATCGAGATTCTTCAGGCTGCGCTCGACAAAGGCGGTTAGGTTGGCTTTGGTGTAACCCTCGGCGGTGTGCGGATCGAGCCTGCGCCCGGCTTTGGTGATGACGTAAAACGGCTCCTTGCGCTCCTTGCGCAGCCGCGCGATCAACTGCTCGCTGTGACCGTCGCCGTACACGTCGGCGGTGTCGATCAGGTTGATGCCTGAATCGAGCGCCTGATGCAGCGCCGCCAGCGAGTCGGAGTCCTCGACATGTCCCCACGCCGAGCCAATTGCCCACGCGCCGAAGCTGATCTCGGAGACTTTCCATCCCGTGCGGCCAAAATCACGATAATCCATCGGTTTCTCCTTCGCCAGGTTGCAGCCTAATTTGGCGAGGGCAGGTCTTAGACCTGCCCCTACAAATGCTGTTGTACCGCGTAATTTTAACGATAGAGATATAAATCGCGCTACCGACCGACTCAGGTGGGGAAGCCGCCGCCCGCGTCGCTGGCCTTGCCACGCTCTTTGGCAACCTTCTGCGCGTAATTGTCTTTCAGATAGGCGGCAATCGGATCAACGGGCACGCCCATTTCGCTGCGCACCTGCGCCAGCAGCGGACGCACGTCGCTCTCGAAGGCGTCGAGCAGTACGCGATGTCCGCCCAGAACGTCACCCTCCGACTGGCGCTGACGGAGCGCTTTGTAATCGACAATCAGCGCTTTGGCATAAGCGACCTGACAGTTGATCACGCTTTGCAGCATCGCTTCAATCTTCGGCTCGATGTTGTGCGACTGGTCGATCATGTAGGCCACGTCTTTGGCAAGATCGCCTGCGGAGACCAGTTCGACAAAGATTTCAAACAGTTCCTGCGGGTTGTTCGAGCCGACAATCAAGTCGTCGTCGGCGTAGCGGCGCGCGTTAAAATGGAAGCCACCGAGCCGCTGCTCGTCGAGCAGGAAGGCGACAATGTGGGCGATATTCGTTCCCTGCGCGTGATGCCCCGTATCCACCAGCACTTCCGCCTGCGGGCCGAGCTTGAGCGCTGTCGCGTAGGCCATGCCCCAATCCGCCAGATCGGTGTGGTAGAAACCCGGCTCGAAGAACTTGTACTCGATCAACATGCGCGATCCGGCGGGCAGGTACTTGTAGGTCTCTGCCAACGCTGATTCCATGCGATGCTTACGTTCGCGGATGCTGTCCTGTCCGGCGTAGTTCGTGCCGTCCGCGAACCACAGGCTCAAAATCGTGCTGCCCGTTTTGCCCATGATCTCGCAGCACTCGACCATGTGAGCAATCGCTTCTTCGCGCACACTCGAACTCGGATGGGTGATGCTGCCGAGCTTGTAATCCTCATCCTGAAACACGTTCGGGTTAACCGCGCCGATGCTCACGCCTTGCTTGGCAGCATATTGTTTCATCGCGTCCCAGTCGTCCGTTTTATCCCAGGGGATGTGAATAGCGACGGTCGGCGCGACTCCGGTCAGCTTGTGGACATAGCCTGCATCGTCGAGCTTCTCCTGAATAGTGCGTGCTGCGCCCGGCCAGGGGAAGGTCTTGAAGCGGGTGCCGCTGTTGCCATAGCCCCAGGATGGCGTTTCGATGTGCTGCTGCTTCAGCCTGGTCTTGACCTGTTCCACGTCGATGCCGCGCGCGGTCAGTTGATCCGCCAGATAGGAGTAATTGGTTGCGTCCATAATTCCTCTGTGTGCTAAAATGAAACCAAGAGACTTTCTTTTAATTACGTTTCTCGTCAGTGTAGAACCTTTGGAAAGTTGTGTCAACATGTCTGACTCGCTGTTCGTCGAAGAACGCCGCCGCGTGATTATGGATCAGTTGAAGGAGCAGGGGCGCGTCGCGGTGAAGGATTTGAGCGCCTTAATGAACGTGAGCGCAGTCACGATCCGGCAGGATTTGCGAGCGCTGGAAGAAGTGGGGCTGCTGGAGCGCACCTACGGCGGCGCGGTGCGGCGCGAAAGCACGTCACTGCTGCCGGAGATGTCGTTTCACGTGCGGCTAGGCAAGCGGCGCGGCGAGAAAGAGGCGATTGCGGCGGCGGCAGCCCGCTTGATCCACGAAGGCGACAGCGTGGCGCTCGACGCCAGCTCGACGGCCTACGCGCTCGTGCCGCATCTGAAGGCGTTCAAGCGAATTACCGTCGTGACGAACAGCCTGATCACGGCGCAGAGCTTCCTCGACAGCCCCCAGGTGAACGTGCTAATCCCCGGCGGACGGCTCCGGCGCGACTCGATCTCGATTGTCGGGCGACCGGAAGGCTTGCCCGACGTGAACCTGAACGTCGGCTTTTTCAGCGCGCGCGGCGTTTCGCTGCAAGGCGGGGCGAGTGACGTTGACGCGGACGAGGTGGCGATCAAGCAGGCGATGGTCGCGCGCTGCGTCGAGACGGTGGTGCTTGTGGACGGGAGCAAGTGGGGGCAGGTCGCGCCCTATACCTTCATCAAGACGGAGCAGGTACGGCACATCATCACCAGCAGCGATGCTCCGGTGGAACTGGTCGAGGCTTTTCGCAATCAGCACATCATCGTTGACGTGATTTCCTGATGGGTCGGATTATGTCGCTGCCAGAGACGGTCAAAAGCGATAGGACAAATAGGCGAGGACGAGCGGGTAATCGCAAAAGCCTTCACTGAAGCGCTTGACATGGCTTTCGTGGTTGGTTAAACTGTTTAGGAACGAAAGCAAACGAAAATATAAACAAGTCAGATTATTTTCTGTAATGGCGATGTGAGACATAAAAAGCATTAAAGAAAAAGAGTTAACGCAAAGGCACAAAGGTAAAAGAAAAGAGGGCACGACATGTCGTGTCCATTCACGTCAACTTAAGGATTGAGCCGGAGTGTTTTTGCCCTCATCCCCTAGCCCTTCTCCCTCAGGGAGAAGGGAGAACAACGGGTCAGCAGGATTTTAAGTCTCTCGCCCTGAGGGAGAGAGACTTAGAGTGAGGGCTTAACTTGATGCACATGGGCACGACATGTCGTGC
>DASZXN010000500.1:0-2706 GCA_035545875.1 Phototrophicaceae bacterium | reverse complement strand
GGAGGACTAGCCGTGAAACGCCAAAAGTGCATCGAGGCGATCTATCCCGAATTGCAGGATAAACTCGTTGTGACCATCATGGGCGCGTGCGCTCAGGAATTGTACGATCTCGGCCACTGTGAGAACTTTTTCTACTTACAGCACGCGATGGGGCTGGCCTCGTCGATTGGCCTCGGCCTGGCGCTCAATCTGCCCGATGAGAAGGTTGTCGTCATGGATGGCGATGGTTCGGTGCTGATGAACCTCGGCACACTGACGACGATGGCGCGCTCTCAGCCCAAAAATCTCACCCACATCGTTTTCGACAACGGCAGTCTGCTCTCGACGGGCGGCTTCGCGTCGCACACCACCTCTGGCATCACCGATCTCGCCGCCATCGCGCGCGGAGCAGGTGTCAAAAATGTTGATCTGGTCAGCACGCCGATGGATTTCGTCGGCGCGGTCGCCGATGCCTTTGAGCGCGATGAACTCAGCGTGATTGTCGCCAAAGTCGAAGCCGTTGGCCCCGATCACTTTGGCATGGATTTGAAGCTGCCGGAAAACGCTTTCAACTTCGAGCGCTATATCCGTGAACACAAAAAGGCCAAAAGCAGTTAAAGGTTAAAGTCACGACCACACCGTGATGGTGTAGGGGCGAGGCACGCCTCGCCCTTGCTGGGAAACACTTTTAACTTTCAACTTTTAACTATCGCGTTATTAGGAGTCTGTTCTCATGGCAAAAGTCACCGTCCTCTCCCTGCTGCTCGAAGAACTGAACAGCGGTCGCATTAAAGTGGTCGATCTCACCCAGCCGCTTGGCCCCGAAACCGTCGTCATCGACCTGCCGCCGCAGTTCGCCGCCTCGCCCGGCTTCAGCATGGAGGAAATCTCCCACTACGACAGCAAAGGCCCCGGCTGGTATTGGAACATCATCCGTATGGGTGAGCACACCGGCACGCACTTCGACGCGCCGATCCACTGGGTCACGGGCAAGGATTACAGCAACAACAGCGTCGATACCATTCCCGCGCGCCAGTTCGTCGCTCCCGCCTGCGTGATCGACGTGACCAAAGAGGTCGAACTGTACGAGGATTTCCTGCTCACGCGCGAACACGTGCTGGCGTGGGAAGGCGAACACGGCAAGATTCAGCCGGGATCGTGGGTCTTTTTGCGCACGGGTTGGTCAAAGCGGGAAGGCCGTGACGAATTCCTCAACATCAAGGCCGATGGCGCGCATTCTCCCGGTTGGCATAAGGACTGCGTGCAGTTCCTCGCCCGTGAGCGTGATGTCCTCGGCGCGGGCGTCGAGACGGTCGGCACGGATGCGGGGCAGGCGGGCACGTTCGATCCGCCGTTCCCGTGCCACACCTTTATGCACGGCGCGGGTAAGTTCGGCCTGGCGAGCCTCAAGAATCTCGATCAACTGCCGCCGACCGGCGCGATTGTGATCGCCGCGCCGCTCAAGATCGTGAATGGATCGGGCAGCCCGGTGCGCGTGCTGGCGCTTGTCCCTGAAGATTAAGGGGGATTGCATGGCGTATATCAAGACGATTCCTGAAGCCGAATCACAGGGCAAGCTGCACGACCTCTTTGAAGGGGATCGCAAAACCTTTGGCTATGTGCCGAATCATCTGCAATTGTTTAGCGAGCGTCCCGAAGTTAACGAGGCGTGGCGCGCCTTGCAGACCACCATTCGCAAAAATATGCGCCTGCGTACCTATGAGTTAGTGACGATGGCGGCGGCGAAAGCCCTCCACTGCCGCTATTGTCTGCTGGCGCATGGCGCAGTCCTGCTTAAGAACGGCTTCACGGTCGATCAACTGCGCGCCATGCTGACCGATTTCGGCAGCGCCGGGCTAGAGCCGAGCGAGGTCGCTATGATGGAGTTCGCCTTCAAGGTCGCCAGTGATGCTTATCAGATGACGCAGGCCGATACCGATGCGCTCCGTGCGCACGGCTTCAGCGACGCCGAAATCCTCGACATCACACTCTCGGCGACGGCGCGCAGCTTCTTCAGCCAGACGCTCGAAGCGTTGGGCGCGCAGCCCGATGCCGCTTACGATCAACTGGCGGCGCAGCTTGGCGATTTGCTCCCGGAGATGCCGCAGTCGTGATGTCTGCGATTCGCGTTGTCTGCTCCAACTGCGCCCACGAAGTTCCCTTTGGCACGCTTGGTCGCTGCCCCAAATGCGGCGGCATCCTGCGCCCCGAATATCCCGATGAGGCGGTGCGTCAGTTGCGCTGGATCGAGCCGGGGCGCGGGCTGGATCGCTATCGCTCGCTCCTGCCGATCACGGCGCACATTCCCTATCTTGGTGAAGGCGATACCCCGCTGATCAAGTCCAAGCGCATCGGCGCGTCACTCGGCCTGACCAATCTCTATTTCAAGAACGAGGGACTGAACCCGACTGGGGCGTTCAAGGATCGCGCCGGCTCGCTGGTGGCGACGCTGGCGCTCGACGCAGGTGCGAGCGGCGTCGTCAGCGCATCGTCCGGCAACGCCAGTTCCTCGATTGCCGCTTACTGTGCCGCCGCTGGCCTCAAATGCGTCATCCTGATGGAACCGGGCAATCCCGCCGCCAAGCTTCGCCAAACGCTGGCGACCGGGGCGCAGGTCGTTTTGGTCGAAGGCGTGTTCGCGCACGGCCCTGAAGCCCTCGCGGATTTTCTGGCGGCGGTTGCTCAAGCGGCGAATTTCTATCTCGGCTTCGTCTGGGCACCCGTCAA
>DASZXN010000499.1:0-4304 GCA_035545875.1 Phototrophicaceae bacterium | reverse complement strand
AGTCGAACCCACATGCCCGTAAGGGCGCGCGATTTTGAGTCGCGAACGTCTGCCAGTTCCGTCACATCGGCGCTAATAGAACAATTGGCTTCAATTGTTACCAATTAATGGTAAACGCACCCACTAGGATTGTCAATGGTTGGCAACCCTGACGACGAACAAGTTCTGATCAACCGAGCGCGGCGCGGCGACCTCGATGCCTTCAACGCGCTGATCCTGCGCTATCAGGACAGCGCCTACACGGTCGCCTTCCGCATCATGGGTGATGCGCACAGCGCCGCCGATGCCGCGCAGGAAGCGTTTATCACCGCGTACCGCCGCCTGAGCACCTATCGCGGCGGGAGTTTTCGCGCGTGGCTGCTGCGCATCACGACCAATCACTGCTACGACGAACTGCGCCGCCGCCAGCGCCGGCCTGCCGTCTCGGTCGATGAGTTGGGCGACGATCCGCCGTTGCCGGACGACGCGGACACGCCGGAGGAAGTCGTGCAGCAGCGCGAGCTTCAGCGCGCGATCCAGAACTGCATCAGCGCGCTCAACGACGATCAGCGGATCGCGCTGGTGCTCAGTGACGTGGAAGGGCTGGATTATCAGGCGATTGCCGACAGCGTGGGCGTGCAGATTGGCACGGTCAAATCACGCCTGAGCCGCGCCCGCGCCGCCGTCCGTGACTGTCTGCAAGGGGTTCGGGAACTTTTACCGCCCGCTTATCGTCTTATAAGCGATGAATCAGTTGATTGAATCCTCATGTTGAGCGAAAACGATCTCGAACTCCTTTCCGCGTATCTGGACGGCGCACTCAGCGAAAGCGAGCGTGCCGCTCTGGAAGCGCGGTTGCAAGCTGAACCCGAACTCCAGCGCGAACTGGCGCGTCTGCGCGCCACCATCGATCTGGTTGGGACGCTGCCGACGCTCACGCCGCCGCGTCCGCTGACCCTGACGCCGCGCATGGTGCGCCGCCCGTCTGTCCTGACGAGCGCGACCTTCAGCATGTTGAGCACCGCCGCTGCCGTGATTTTGCTGGTCATCGGCGCGGCATTGTTCACGACGACGCAGAATCATCCAGGTGCGCCCGCAAGTGCGGCGCTCTCACGCATTGTTGCCATTCTTCCGACCGATACGCTTCCCGCGCTTACGGGAACGTCCGCGAAACTGGCGGGGAACGCTTCGGAAGCGAACGTTCCGCTCACTCAAGCGACCGAAGCGCAGGCGCAGAACGATTTTCTGCAAGCCGCGCCAACCGAAACGCAGCAACTGTTGTTCTCTGCGCAGTCGCCGCAGGAGAGCGACGCGGATCAGCAGGCACAGAACGGCGTGATCCAGCCGCAGGCGCAAAGCGCGCTCGATAATTCACCGTCCGCCGCAACGCCGCCGCCAATTCAGCAGGCCGCGCCGCTGGCAATGAGCAGCGGCACGGTCGGCGGCGCTGCCGGAGCAGCAGTTGCGCCTGCGCCCGCAGTCGTGCAGCTTCCAACCGATACGCCGACTCCGGCCAACACGCCGACGAATACACCATCGTCAACGGCTACCGCCTCACCGACCGATACGGCGACACCAACACCTGCGCCAGTTCTCACGTCGCTGCCCTCGGCGGAAACTGGCACGGTCGGAATCGGGCTGATTGCGGCAGCGATTGTCCTGCTGATCGCCGCCGTCGTGACAACGATTCTGCGTCGCCGAGCGTAAACCTAACTGTTGGGCAGCGGCTTGTGTTCGGCGGTAATGTCGTAGAGATCGAACGTCATTTCCGGCAGATGCAGCACGCCATAGGTGTGTGAACTTGATCGCACGTTATGGAACGTGTAGAGCGAGCCGGGGTTGATCACACAGCCGCGCTTGACGCGCACGTAAAGCGGCATGTGTGTGTGACCCGTGATCAGCACGTCGGCGTTGAGCGAGATCAGCATCATATTAAGCAGCGTATTCGAGATGTGATCGCGGTACAAGCCCCACAGATTGTTACCGGGCTTGCCGTGACACATGAAAATCGTTCGCCCAGCGATCTCCGTGCGCCATTCGAGCGGAAGCTCCTTCAGATAGGCTTTGCTCTCCGCTGATAGCCCATAGCTCCATTCGTCGTGATTGCCGCGCACGGTCGGAATAGCGCGCGCGCGCATCAGATCGACGACTTTATCCGGCTCCGGGCCGCGACCCACCAAATCACCAGCGCACAGAATTTGATCGACGTGGTGGTACGTTTCCAGTTGCTCTAGCACAGTTTCAAGGGCTGCGATGTCCCCGTGTATGTCCGAGAGAATGCCAACATTCATCCTGCCATCCTAAACGTGTCAAAGTGCTTCTATTATATCAGGTCGCAGGAAGCCGCCTCTCACGAAAATCTCAGACAGGGCAAACGCATCAAAATCAGATGGAAAGTCACAAAGGGTCACAAGGAATCGTAGGGACGGCATTGATGCCGTCCGCTATGCCGGACGCGATCAAGCGCGTCCCGACAAAATCCGTATCGCCTTTTATGACCCGAACATAAATTTGATGCGTTCACCCTGAAATCTCAGACCACCCATTATGCGCTTTGCCCTCGATTGTGTTATCATGCAGAGAGTAGAATTCTCGTGCAGTTGGTCGCTGATGACACAAATCCTGTT
This sequence comes from Phototrophicaceae bacterium, assembly GCA_035545875.1. Taxonomy (GTDB): domain Bacteria; phylum Chloroflexota; class Anaerolineae; order Aggregatilineales; family Phototrophicaceae; genus Flexifilum. The sequence continues at coordinate 1,698 of DASZXN010000499.1, read as the reverse complement.
AGTTCGCCATGCCGTTAATGACTTTGTGAAAACCGGAAAACTGGCGGGCTGGACGCCCGAAGTTCATCTCAACGATGAGGGAAAAGCGCAGGCGGAAGCCCTGGGTAAGCGGCTCGCCGACGCGCCGATCAAGCATCTCTATGCCAGCCCGCTCGAACGGACGATGGAGACCGCTGAAGCGATTCGCCAGCATCACCCGGATTTGACGATTGTGCAGGACGCCGAGATCGGCGAAGTGCGTTATGGGGATTGGGAAGGGAAGGAAATCCGCGCCCTTCAGAGCCGCAAGATGTGGCATGTCGTTCAGGAATACCCGTCGCGGGCGTATTTCCCGAACGGGGAAACCATGCGCGGCGTGCAGACCCGTGCCGTCAACGAGATCGAGCGGATCGCGGCGGCACACCCGCGCGATCTGGTGGTCGTCGTCAGTCACGCGGATTTGATCAAGATGATCGTCGCCCACTTTTTGGGAATGCACCTGGACAATTTTCAGCGCATCGTCATTGCTCCGGCCTCGATCAGCAGCCTGTATCTCGGTTATGGGCGCCCCTACGTGGGCACGGTCAATGACGCTGCTCATATTTCGCAGATGGAGCGCGAGCGCAAGAGCGCTCAGGCCGCCGAAAAAGCGCCGACGACCTAAGAGTAAACCATGCCAAATACCGAAATTGATTTGAACCCGGTCGATTTCATTACCGTGGGAACGGTTGGCCCCAAAGGTCAGCGCGTCTTTCACCTGCAAGCCGGTAAGGACAACCAGATTGTCTCGCTGATTATCGAAAAAGAGCAGGCATGGGCCTTGAGCGAGGCGATCCGCGAGTTGGTCGAAGACCTTGACGAGCGCTATCCCACCAGCGATGCGTTCGACCTGAGCAGCTTCAACATGGAACTGCGCGACCCCATCGAGCCGATGTTTCGGGTGGCGCAGATGGGCTTGGGCTACGACGAAGATCGCAGTATGGTCGTGCTGGTCGCGCAGGAACTGGTTGCTACCGACGAAGAAGATACCGATCCCGACGCTGTCCAGCCGGGAATCGTGCGTATGTGGTGTAGCCGCCCGCAGATGCGCGCCCTGAGCGCGCACGCGACGGCGACCGTGCAGGCGGGACGGCCTGATCCCAAGCAGAACGGACGGTTAGTCTATTATTGGACATAAACAATGGCTGACCCAGAACAAATGCTACCCGCATCGCCCGAACATATGCTGGAGATACTGGAAAAAGGCAGCATTGACGAGGAATTTGGTCTGCTGCGCTGGAGTTCCAACTACGCTTTTCTGATTTCACTGGTCTGCAACGAGGAAAAAGTCACGGCGGTTTACAAGCCGCAGCGCGGTGAGCGCCCGCTCTGGGATTTCCCGGATGGCACGCTCTGTTACCGCGAGACGGCGGCATATCTGACCTCTCATGAACTCGGCTGGGAAATTGTGCCGCCGACGGTGCTGCGCGATGGCCCACGCGGGCTTGGCTCGATGCAGGTCTACGTCGATCACGACCCGCAGATCAACTTTTTCAACTTTGATGAGTCTTTCGCCGCGCAGTTGATGCGTATCTGCCTGTTCGACGTGCTGATCAACAACGCAGATCGCAAGGGGGGTCACTGTTTACTCGATAATCAGGGGCATATCTGGGGCATCGATCACGGCATCGCCTTCAACTCGGTTCACAAGCTGCGGACGGTGATCTGGGATTACGCCGG
>DASZXN010000498.1:0-4802 GCA_035545875.1 Phototrophicaceae bacterium | reverse complement strand
CATCATCACGCTCGATCAACTGCTGCCGCGCCTCGAAAGCTGGGTCGCCATGCAGCGCGCTAACGGTTTGCCGCTGACCAACAGCGCCAACTTCTGCTTCATCACTGGGCCGAGCAAAACTGGCGACATCGAGATGATGACGGTCATGGGCGTGCATGGGCCCGGCAAACTCCGCGTGATCGTCAAGCGATGAACGCCGACGAGGATACGCTGCGCGCCTTGATCGCGCGTTGGGAGGCGCTGGCGGACAAGGCCCGCGATCAGGCGAAGATCACCCATCCGAGCGATCTGGCGCGGGTCGCCTTTCAGCAGGCGATCAGCAAGACCTACCTGAGCGCCGCCCAGGATTTGCGCGCCCTGCTCGATCCACCGTCCATCGAGCCTGCGCCCACGACTGCCTATGCACTCGTCGCCGACGACGAAGCCGCCGCTGTTCTGAAACAAGCCGGATTGTTCGCCCGTTCGCTGACGCTGCACCCGGATCGCGTTTTTACGGCAGTTTTCTCGCGCTTGCAGCCGATCACGCAGGAGAGCCGCATCCGGCAATTGACCGAAGTCGATGCGCGCCTCGTGGTCGTCGATCAGGGCACACTGCGCGATAGCGGCGACCCGTACATCGATTTCGCCTTCGCCGCCGACCGGGATTTTGCACAGCCTTAACATTCGCTCCGCATAATGATGCGACGATCCATAACTCTGAGGAGAGGCGCATCATGAATACAATGGGGCTGTTTCGCAACGCACCGAACTCGACCACCTTCAAGGCAGGCGAGACGATTTTCAAAGAGGGGGATGCGGGCGACAATATGTACGTAATCCAGTCGGGCGCGGTCGAGATTATGCTGCACGGCAGGCTGCTGGAAACGGCGAGCGAAGGCGGCATTTTCGGTGAAATGGCGCTGATCGACCAGCAACCGCGCAGCGGCACGGTCATCGCCAAGACGGACTGCAAGGTCGTGCCGATCAACCAGAAGCAGTTTCTCTACTTGCTTGGCGAAACGCCGTATTTCGCCATCCAGGTCATGCACGTGATGGCCGAGCGGCTGCGCAGGCAGCATCTCGGCGAGGGGTGAAACGTTTTCTCGCTTGGCAAGCGCCCTCACCCTCAATCCCTCGCCCTGAGGACGAGGGACTTCAGCAAATCACGCGGTTTTCTCCCTTCTCCCTGAGGGAGAAGGGGCGGGGATGAGGGCTGAATTGCACAACGGCGTCTCAGGGGTGAGCCGTTTTCTCGCCCCATTAAGACAGATCGGAGGAGTGATCATGGCCGCAACGGATCAGCCACAGTTTCTTTACCTGACGACCACCGGACGGAAGTCCGGCAAGCCGCACCAGATCGAAATCTGGTTTGTCGAGCGTGCGGGGCATTACTATCTGATGCACGAAGGCGACACGCTCGGCGACTGGGAGAAGAATATCGCCGCCGACCCGCACGTGATTATCCACATTGGCAGTCGTGAAGCTCCTCCGATTGAAGTGACCGGGCGCGCGGTCGATCCTGCCGCCGAGCCAGACCTCGTGGCAGCAGTCAAGGCGCTGATGGACGCGAAATATCAGTGGAGCAACGGCTCGATCACCGAACTGACGCCGAACATCCGATAGGAGTGAGAATGATGGCAGCATTTGACGGTAAAGTCGTTGTCGTGACCGGGGCGACGGGCAATCTGGGGCAGGTCGTGGCGCGCAAATTCGCGGCGCAGGGCGCGAAGCTGGCGCTGATCGCCCGTGAAGCGAGCGATCTCAAGGCATTGGCGGACGAACTCAAGGGCGAAACCCTCAGCGAAGCCGCCGACCTGAGCGATCCCGCTTCGGTCGATGGGCTGGTTGGACGCATCCTCGCCCGTTTCGGTCAGATCGACGTGCTGGCGCACACCGTCGGCGGTTACGCGGCGGGCAAGCCCGTCCACGAGAGCGACATCGACGTGCTGGAGAAGATGTTCGCGCTCAACGTCAAGCCGATCTACGTCACGGCGGGGCGCATCGCCAAAGCGATGGTCGAACGCGGTCAGGGCGGCAAGATCGTCGTCGTGCTGGCGAAATCCGGCCTCAAGGGGCAGGCCAACGCCGCCGCTTACACCGCCAGCAAAGCCGCCGGACAGCGGATCGTCGAGAGCATGGCGCTCGAACTGCGCGACAAGAACATCAACGTTAACGCCGTGCTGCCGAGCATCATGGACTCGCCTGCCAACCGCAAGGATATGCCCAACGCTGACCCTGCCAAGTGGGTCACCACCGACGACGTGGCCGACGCGATCCTGTTCCTGTCCTCGCCGGAGTCGAACAAGATCAACGGCGCGAGCATCGAGGTCTACGGGCGGTCGTAAGCGATCAGGCGGCGCGTTTCGCGCGGTGAGTAGTTGAACTTCTTCTTGAACGCCCGCGTGAAATGTGACAGGTTGTTGAAGCCGGAGATGTAGCACACTTCAGTGATCGACACTGACGACGATTGCAGCAGCGCGAGCGCGAAGCGCAGGCGCACGTCCTGTAAATAGGCTTGAAACGGCATCCCGGTCGCGCGCTGAAACAGTTCGCTCAGGTAATTCGGCGCGAGGTTGACCTGCACCGCGAGGCTCTTGAGACTCAGCGGCTCGCGGAAGTGGTGGTCAATGTAGAGGATCGCCTTCTGCACCGCCGGATGATAGATCGGCGGCGCGTCAGGCTGCGCAGCGCTCGATTGGCGGCTCAGGGTGATCAAAATCTGTTCGAGCGCCGCCCGGATCATCAGGCTGTAGCCGCGATCTTCCCCTTCGGCCTCACGCCAGAGCGTCTCGAAATACTGCGCCACGCGGCTGCGCTCATCACCGTCAAACAGCACGTGATAGGTCTTGCTCGCGCCAAAGACCAGCGCCCGCAGATCGTCGCTCAACAGCGCATCCGAGAAGATGAAATTGTAGAGTTCGAGTGTTCCCCGCCGTAAGTCCGGCTGCAAAGCGTGGAAATCGGTCGGCGTGAGCAGAAAGACTGCCCCCGGCGCGAGCGGATACGGCGTCCCGTTGAGGATGTGCGTCCCCTCGCCCGAAAGTACGAGCGCTAGCTCATAGAACTCGTGCCAGTGGACGACAATCTCTCCCGTGAGCGAGTGCCGGAAGATACGAAAGGGAGCGGCAAAGCTCAGATAGGCGTCGTTGCTCAGTCGTTCCGGCTGCACCTTGCCCCTCTCCTACATGCTAAAGTGTATTATGACCGTTTCCCGGCAATTGCCCTCACCCTAAATCCCTCTCCCTCAGGGCGAGGAACTTTCAAAAACCGCTCTGCTTTTCCCCTTCTCCCTCAGGGAGAAGGGGCAGGGGATGAGGGCATACCCCTAAACGTTCTGATACGTATTCCCGGCCAAATCTTCGCCGCGCGCCAGCCACACCTTGAAGCCGACGTTCTTCTCCGGGATCACGCGCGCCGAGGTCGCAAAGTAGCGCATCGTGTAGCCGCAGCGACGATTCGGGCTGGTATTCGCCTCCGCCCCGTGAATGATGCGCGAGTCGTGCAGCGAGCTTTCACCCGGTTCCAGTTCAAAGTATACCGCTTTTGACTCGTCCACCTGCGTAATCTGGCTGGGGAAGGTGTTGCCCTTGATGTCCGCGTCCTTGTACTGCGAGAAACCGTTGTCGTGCGTGCCGGGGATCACGCGCATACAGCCATTCGAGCGGTTGCTCGGATCAATCGCTAGCCACACGGTCACGATCTTGTCGTATTCGCTCAGGCGACCTTCCCAGAACGCCGAGTCCTCGTGCCAGGGCGTCGCGCGACCGCTGTAAGCGTCCTTCGAGATGAAATGGCTCGACCACAGGGCAATATTTGGCCCGATGATCGGCTCGACCAGATCAAGCACCTTATTATGCAGCAGGAAGTAGAACAGGCGCGGGTCGCGGAAATGCGGCGTGTCGAGTTCATCCGACAGCTTCGATCCCTTGTTGGCGAGGTGTTCCTCAAAAATACCCTTGAGCGAGGCAAATTCTTCGGGCGTAAACAACGGTTTCTTATAGAGCAGATAGCCGTCCTTGCGGTAATCGGCGACTTCCTGAGCCGTCAGGGGCGCTTGCGTAGCGATCATGAGCTATTCTCCAAATAAGGATTGTTGCTCTCACTATACGAGCTTTTGCGCCTCGGCTGCTTTGCTCCGCTTCGGCAATAGTGTGCCACAACTCAGAATCGACCAAAAGTTAACCACAGGTTCTTGATCTACAGCGACTTTGGCCTTATAGTTATGAATATATGCGTATACAAACATATATCGAGACGAAGTATCAATAAAGGCCAAGCCAATGGCTCCACAGCAGAAATACAAAATCGCCGGGATGGACTGCGCCGACTGCGCCCGCACCATCACCAACGGCGTGAGCAAATTCCCCGGTGTGAGCAACGTCGAGGTCGATTACATCGGCGGGACGCTGGTCTTTGACGGCGACGTACCGCTCGATCAACTGAAGCAGCGCATCGAAGCGCTCGGCTACAAAATGGCCGACGAGGAACAGGAAAATCGGGCAGGTCTGAGACCTGCCCCTACGGAGAACGGCGTGATTGCGTTCGTGCGCTACCTGCTCGCGGAGCAGGAGACGCGCCTCGCCGTGATCGGCGGCGCAATCATCCTGATCGGCGTGATCGCCTCGCTGATTAACGCCCAAATCGCTACGGCGCTCTATATCATCGCCACACTGATCGCGCTCTATCCGGTCGCGCGCAGCGGCATCAACAACCTGCGCATCAACCACGATTTCAGCATCAACATGCTGATGACCATCGCGGCGGTCGGCGCGCTGCTGATTGGGGAAACCCTGGAAGCGGCGACGGTGGTGTTCCTGTTCGCG
>DASZXN010000497.1:0-3937 GCA_035545875.1 Phototrophicaceae bacterium | reverse complement strand
CTGCTCTGGCGTTACGTCCACGAGAAGTCGGTGATGGCTGAGGGGCAAACGAACGGGCGCTCGGCGACTGCCTGACGGCTGCCCTGTGTCCACGCGCACAGCCGATTTCTCCCGCTACACTCGAATTAACGCCAGTTATGGATAACGATTTTGAGCGAAGCATTTGATCGTAGGGGCACGACATGTCGTGCCCCTACCAGGGAAAAACCGGTTCCTGCTGCGGCTTATCCATAACTCACATGAATTATCAGCACACCGCGGAGGACATCGAAATGCGTTCTTTATGGTAGCTTCTACGGATCAGCGGTACGGGCTATTGGCTGATCGCCACCGCTTGAGCCGATGCGCGCAGATTCGCCGTTGCTTTGTAGCGCAAGCCGCCTATGATCGATGCGGCATGGAACGCAGCATGATCAAGGACTGTGGTGGTGAAAAAACTCCTCGTGACCGGTTCGAGCGGTCTGATTGGGTCGGAAGTCGTCGCCTACTTCGACCGCCTCGGCTGGCAGGTGCATGGCATCGACAACAATATGCGCGCGGACTTCTTTGGCGCGGCGGGCGATACCCGCTGGAATCAGCGCCGTCTCGAAGCGACCAGCCGCGATTTCCACCATCATGAACTCGACGTGCGCGACCGAGGGGGCATTATGGCGTGTCTGGCAGAAATTCAGCCGGATTTGATCGTTCATGCGGCTGCCCAGCCGAGCCACGATCTGGCGGCGCGGCGTCCGCTCGACGATTTCGAGGTCAACGCGCTGGGGACGCTTAACCTGCTCGAAGCGACCCGCCAGTACGCGCCGAACGCCGTCTTTGTCTACCTGTCCACCAACAAGGTCTACGGTGACGCGCCCAACGAGCTTCCGCTCAAGGAACTCGAAACCCGCTGGGATTATGTCGAGCCGGAGCAGTTCAACGGCGTCCGCGAGGACATGCGGATTGATCGCTCGAAGCATTCGATCTTCGGCGCGTCGAAAGTCGCCGCCGACGTGATGGTGCAGGAGTACGGACGTTACTTTGGGCTAAAAACCTGCTGTCTGCGCGGGGGCTGCCTGACCGGGCCGAACCATTCGGGCGTGGAACTGCACGGCTTCCTCAGCTATCTGATCAAGGTCAACGTGACCGAAGGCGTCTATCACATCTACGGTTACGGCGGCAAGCAGGTGCGCGACAATATTCACGCCTACGACGTGGCGCGTTTTGTCGAGTGCTTTTACAACGCGCCGCGTGCGGGTGAAGTCTATAATCTCGGCGGCGGGCGGGGAAATTCCTGCTCGATTCTGGAAGCCTTCGACCTGGCCGAGCAGGTCAGCGGCAAAAAAATGCACTACGATTACCTCGATCAGAACCGCGAGGGCGACCACATCTGCTATATTTCCGACCTGTCAAAAATGCAGAGTCACTATCCCGACTGGAACATCAGTGTGCCGCTGGCGACGATCTTCGAGCAGATCGCGTCAATGTGGCTGACGCGGGTCAAGTAACGCGGCTTTAGCCGAGCAGGTTTGCCGGGATCGTGTCGTCCGGTTGATAGCGCTGATCGGCGTAGGCGACCAAGAGCATCGGCGTAGTCGCGTCCGCTGCGTTGACAAAAACGTGGCTGACGCCGCTGGGTACGTAAACCGTGACGGGCGTGTCCGCGCTCAAGTGAAGCTCACGGCGTGCCCCGGATTCAGGATCGCCTAAGATCAGGGTTGCCGATCCCTGTACGACTGTGAACCATTCCTGCGTTTTACGATGATAGTGATTGCCGCGTGCCTGTCCTGGTTGCGCCAATGTGAGATAAATTTCGCCGATCTCGCTGCCCAGATGATCCTCTGTGCCGGTCAGCACCTTCAGGAGCCAGCCGCGTGGGTCAGCTTTCAGATCGCGCGGGATGATTTGAACCTCATCGAGCTTGCTCAAGCATTGCCTCCACCGTAGCTTGGAGTCCCGTTTCTAGTGAGATCGTCGGCGTCCAGTCGAGCAGCGCCGACATTCGATTTATATCGGCGGCGTAAAACATCGGCTCATCGGGACGATAGGGTTTCACGCCCAACTGAACCGGCGCGTCGATGCCGTGTTCGCGCAGCGCGGCGACCAATGTCTGCACGAACACTTTCAACGGCAGCGGCTGGCCGCTCCCGACGTTGATCACCTGAATGCCGTCTGCCCGATGCGCAAGCGCGGCTGTTCGCCAGATCGCTTCCGCGACATCATCGACGTGGACGTAATCGCGGATTTGCTCTCCGGCAGTCAGTTCGATGGCTTCGCCTCGGAGCGACTGCTGAACAATATAGGGCGCTAAACGCGGATAGGCTTCACCGGGGCCGTAAATATTGAACAGGCGCAGCCATGTGATCGGCAGTTTTTGAGCGTAATACTGCGCGATGGGAAAGGCCGCTGCTTTGGAAACCCCATACGCCGAGGCAGGCAGGGTCGGGTCATCTTCCTGAAGAAACCGATTCTGGGGCGCATATTCTGCGCCGCTCCCCGCGATGACAACGGTCGGCGGGGCGGGCAGGGCAGCGGCAGCTTCCAGCAGAGATTGCAGTCCCAGTACGTTGACGCGCAGCATCTGTTCCAGCGAAGCCGCGCCATAAGTCACGCCTGCCGCCGCGAGGTGCAGGATTGCTTTTGGCTGCACCTGCTCGATCAGAGCGACGACCTGCGCTTTGTCGCTCAGATCGACGGCGTAGGTTTTCGCGCCGGGCAGCGGCAGATTACGGCTCGTCGGGACGTGCAGATCGAGCTGCTGGCGCAGCCCCAGCGCGACCACGTGCCTGCCGACGAAGCCCGTCCCGCCCGTCACAAGGACAGGCTGTCCCCGCCATATCTGCAAATCAAGCGCGTTATCCATAGCACCGTCTCATAAGGCGGCGAGAAGCGCCGCGATTCGCTCGCTGGCGTGACCATCCCACAGCGGCGGGATTTCACCGTGCTTGGCGCTGCCGCTGAGAATGGCGTCGGTTTCGCGGATCAGCGCGGCCATGTCCTGACCAATCAGCTTGTTGGTTCCGACGCTGACCGTGATCGGGCGCTCAGTGTTCTCGCGGATGGTCAGGCAGGGCACGCCGAGATAAGTCGTTTCCTCCTGAATGCCGCCCGAATCGGTCACGACGAGCGTTGCATGGCGCTGCAAGGTCAGAAACTCGATGTAGCCTACGGGATCGAGCAGGCGGACGTGCGGATCGCTCTCGAAATTCAGGCCAAAATCATAGAGGCGCTGGCGCGTGCGCGGATGCACCGGAAAGACAATCGGAATTTTCTGACCGATGGCGCGCAGCGTCAGCGCGATTTTCTGAAGCATCTCCGGCGCATCGACGTTGGACGGACGATGCAGCGTCACCAGTGCGTAAGGCGGCTTGACCAGCGGCTCGGCATTGTCGGTTGTCGAGAGAAAACGGATGAGCGTGTCGATCATCACGTTGCCAACAAAATGGATTTTACTCGCGCTCACGCCTTCGCGGACAAGGTTTTCGTTGCCATCGACCGAGGGTGTGAACAACATGTCGGCAAGCTGGTCGGTGACGAGCCGGTTGATTTCCTCCGGCATCGAGCGGTCGCCGGAGCGCAGCCCCGCCTCGACGTGAACAATCGGGATCATCAGCTTGGCGCAGACCAGCGCCGCCGCGACCGTCGAGTTGACATCGCCGTAGACGAGGACGAGATCGGGCTTCTGCTCGCCGAGGACTTTTTCCAGTTCGAGCATGACGCGCGCCGTCTGCGTGGTGTGCGTGCCGGAGCCGACGCCGAGGTTGAAATCCGGCGCGGGGATCGCCAATTGTTCAAAGAATACGTCCGACATATTGGCGTCGTAGTGCTGCCCGGTGTGAACGAGAATCTGCTCAAAGGCAGCGCGTTCGGCGATAGCCGCGTAGACCGGCGCAAACTTCATAAAATTCGGGCGTGCGCCGACAATATGGAGCATACGTCGCGGGGTCACGATGATTCGGTCTCC
>DASZXN010000496.1:0-3134 GCA_035545875.1 Phototrophicaceae bacterium | reverse complement strand
GGTCATCTCCATCGCCTTGTGGATTTTCTTTTGCAGCGCAGAACTGATGCCGTTCAACTCACCGATATGGCGAAGCTGGACGCCGCTGCGGTTGAGTTCGTCGAGTTCCTTGTCGATCACGCCTTCGAGGATGCGCAGGAGCATTTGCACCTCGGCGCGCGGGCGTGACCAGTTCTCGGTCGAAAAGGCGTAGATCGTCAGAATCTCGATGCCGTTATCGACTGCCGAACGCAGGGTGCGGCGCAGATTTTCCGTTCCGGCACGATGCCCCTCGGTGCGCGGCAGACCGCGCGCCTTCGCCCAGCGCCCATTGCCATCCATGATAATCGCGACGTGTTTCGGGATCCGATCCCGCTTGATTTCATTGGCCGTCTCGCGCAGACCCGCGACCATAGCATTTAACCTCTGCTAGACTTCGAGAATTTCTTTTTCTTTGGCCTTGCCCAGTTCTTCGATGTCGGCGATGTGCTTGTCGGTCATCTTCTGAATTTCGGCTTCACCGTGCGCCAGTTCGTCCTCCGAGATCATCTTCTCTTTCTCGAAGTCCTTGAGGTCGTCGTTGCCGGAGCGCCGGACGTTGCGAATGGAAACCCGCGCTTCTTCCATGCGCTTGTGCAGAAATTTGACCAAATCCTGACGGCGCTCGCGGGTGAGCGGGGGCATGTTCAGGCGGATCACATCGCCATCGACGTTGGGATTGAGATTGAGATCGGACTGCTGGATTGCCTTCTCAATCGCCTTGACCGCCGATTTTTCGTAAGGGCGGATCAGAATTTGCATCGGTTCCGGCGTTGAAATGCTGGCGATCTGGCGCAGTTCGGTCGGCTGACCGTAATATTCGACGTGCAGGCGATCCACCATCCCAGCGCTGGCGCGTCCGCTGCGCATCCCGTTCAAATCCTGCTCATAAATCGAGAGGGTCGATTTCATTTTCTGCCGGGCTTCGTTGATAATATCGTTGACTACATCATCAGCCATAAGTTTATCAGCGCGCGGCGTTGCAAGGCCGCGCCCTCCTTCTGCGGTAACAAAGTAACGAGTAATGAGTAACGAGTGATGAGTAAAACGGCGTCCGTTGAATTCAATCTTATCCGAAACGCGGTTTTCTCTCATTACTCTTCACTCATTACTCATCACTTTCAATGATACACGATTTCAGATCGTAATCCGTAAAATCCAGAATGGAAGCACTCAGGTGCGCGGCCAGCCCTGCCAGCCGCGCGCCTGCCACGCCGCATAGAGCGCGATTGCGCCCGTCGTCGCCACGTTGAGGCTGGCGACCGAGCCGCGCATCGGCAGCGCCAGCAGCAGATCGCAGGTGTCGCGGACGAGGCGGCGCAGCCCCTCGCCCTCGCTGCCGAGGACGAGGCCGAGCGCCATGTTCAGGTCGGTTTTATCGATGGGGGCGATGTTGGGGCCAATATCCATGCCGACCAGCCACACATCCTGCGATTTCAGGTCGCGCATCGCCTGCACGAGATTGGTCACGCGCACCATGTTCAGATGCTCGACCGCGCCCGACGAGGCGTTGACAACTGCCGGGGTCACGTCGACGCCGCGCCGTTCCTGCATGATCACGCCGTGAATGCCGACGGCATCGGCCACGCGCAGCAGCGCGCCGACGTTCTGCGGGTCTTTGAGCAGGTCGAGGATCAGAATGAACGACTTCTCCGAGCGCTGCTTGCCCACACTGAGCACGTCCTCAATGTCCACGTAGCGATAGCCGCCGACTTTCATCACCATGCTCTGGTGATTCGCGCCCTGCGCCAGATCGTCAAGGATGCGTTTGGGCACGCGCTTGACCGGGACGCCGCGCTCGGCGGCGGTCGCCAGGACTTCCGCCACGAAGCCTTTCGTCTCGACCGTTTCGGTCACGAGCAGTTGTTCCAGCGAGCGGCGACCCGCGCGCAGACATTCCATCACCGCCCAGTGACCGTAAATGAACTCAGAGGCCATGTTGTTTACGCCGTTTTCCAGATTGTGCCATCAGCGCGATCTTCAAGCGTCACGCCGATCTTTGCCAGTTCGTTACGGATGCGGTCGCTTTCCGCCCAATTCTTGTTGACGCGCGCCTGCGCCCGCATGTTGATCAGCAGTTCGATCAGCGCGGCTTCGCGGGAAGCGTCGCCGCCTGCCGCTTCCTCGGTTTTCGGAATGATGCCGAGAATATCACCGCCCAGCGAGATATACAGGTTGTCGATCTCAGACAGTACGCCGAGTCCAACCGGCGATCCGCTGTTGAGCAGGGCGTTGACCTCGCGAGTGAACTCCTGCAAGCCCGCCAGCGCCATCGGCGCGTTGAAATCGTCGTCCATTGCCGCGATGAAAGCGTTGCGTGTATCGTTGAGCTTGCTCAGGATGCCGTTGCCGTCGGCGCTGCCATCGGGAGCGCTGTTCATGGCGCGGCGGACGAGACGAACGGCGTTGTAAAGTCGTTCCCAGCCACGCGCCGCCGCTTCCATCGAGCCTTCGTCGTAGGTGATCGGGTTGCTGTAGTGGACGCTCTGCATGAACATGCGGATCACTTCAGGCCGGAAGCGCTTGAGCGCGTCGTTGATGGTCACGAAGTTGCCAAGGCTTTTCGACATCTTGACCGGATTGCCGTCGCGGTCAGGCACGAGCAGGCTGCCGACGAGCATCCAGTATTTGGCGAACTCGGCGTCGTTCGCGCATTCGCTCTGCGCGATTTCGCTCTCGTTGTGCGGGAAAATGTTGTCGATCCCGCCGCCGTGAATGTCGAAGGTTTCGCCGAGGTACTTCTTCGACATGGCCGAGCATTCGATGTGCCAGCCGGGGAAGCCTTCGCCCCAGGGGCTGTTCCAGCGCAGAATGTGTTCGGGATCAGCCGCTTTCCAGAGCGCGAAATCCTCAGGATTGCGCTTCTCATCGCGGACGGCTTCGCGTGTGCCGGATTCCTGCTTTTCGAGGCGGCGGTTGGACAGCTTGCCGTAGTCAGGGTCTTTGCTCACGTCAAAATAGACGCTGCCATTGACCTCGTAGGCGATGCCCTTCTCGATCAGCGTCTCGATCATGGCGATCTGTTCCGGGATGTGACCGCTGGCGCGCGGCACGATGTCCGGGCGGGTCACGCCGAGCCGATCCATCGCGTCCTGATAGGCGCGGGCATAATGCTC
>DASZXN010000495.1:0-2324 GCA_035545875.1 Phototrophicaceae bacterium | reverse complement strand
TTCAACCGGGATCAGGCCGACGAAGCGCAGCAGTTGTCCGGCGCTGCGTGCCTGTTCAGCGGGCGAGAGCGGGGCAGCGCGGAAACCTTGCAGCGCGCTGTCGATCTGCGTGCGCAGGGCTGCATAGGACTTGGCGTCGTTGGCGCTGGCGGCTTTCACCAGCGAGGCGAAGGCCGTCTGACTGGCGGTCACGCCGCTCGCACCATGCGCTTGCACGAAAGCGTCGCTGAGAACCGGATCGGTCAGAAGATCGAAATAGCCCGCAGCGAGCGAGGCCTGCTCGACCGTCTTGATGGTGAAGTTCTGCTTCTGTTCCACGTCGGCGTTGCTGAGTGACTCGTTCAGCTTGGCCTGATAGGTATCGAGCAGATCGTCGCGCACGGCGGCGAGCGCATCGGTGGCGCTCATTTTTCCGGCGGCGAGCGAGTTCATCGCCAGCGTGCCGTCCGCGCCGGGGCGCGAGAACTGGGTCGGCGTTGGGAATTCGCGCAGGAGCAGCCACGTTTTCGCCGTCGCGCTGTCGTTTTTCTGAAGCGCCTGCACGACAATCACGCTGCTGGCGTGGAGCATATTCGCCCAGATTTGGCTGCGCGCCGCCGCGAGACTGTTCGCGTCGGATGACTGCGCAGCAGTGAGGGCGGCTTTAAAGCTGTCGCTGATGGCAGCATCGATTTTGGGCACGGCTACCGAAATCGGCTTTTGCAGCGACGCGGTGTAGATCGACTGCGCCTGCTGAACGTCGCTGACGGCGCTGGCGCTGTCGTCGTCGAGCAAATCCGCCTGAGCGGAAAACAGACTGCGCTCAACGTTGTTGGCAGCGGTGGAAGGGCTGCTGTCCTGAGCGAACGCCTGCGGGATCAGCCCGACGCTCATCAGGAGGATAAGGAAAATCACGACCAGAACAACTCGTTTGGAAAGGAACATATTTCCCTTCGTCAGATGGCTCTTATGGGCTTCATCCCGCCTGATCAGCGATCAGGCGGGATGAGGAATTCGAGCGCGAACAAGCGCAAGTATAGACGGTTTACTGTGGCAGTTGGATGTTCAACTCGGCAGCGACCTGCGAAATTTGACCGACGATTACGGTCGCGCGCGCCTGCGCTTCGCTGGAGAACAGGTCAGCCTGTTCGGGCGTGAAGCGCTTGCCACCCTGCTCCTGCTGGTACAGATTGTCGATGTAGCCTTGAAGGTCTTTGAGTTCGTCGGCGATGACACTATTCCGATCCACATCGACCGCCGTAACCGCCGGAGCCAACCCTTCCCACATCACTTCCCAGCTTTCGACGTTATCGTGAATGTCGGCGAGGCGCGAGGTGACGGCGAAATCGCCGCGTGTCGCCTTGTCGCCCAGCACGAAGCGCGACTCTTTCCACGAGTTGAAGAAGTCGGTCATCGTCGGCACATTGACGACCAGCGCCGTGAACACGTCGGTTTGGGTCGGTTGCCAATCTTGCACCGACTTCAGAAGCGAAGCCGTTTGCATTGCCAGCGAGTCGGCGAAGCCTTTGGCGTACTGTGCATCAGGCATCACTTCGCCGAAATCCTGTGTGCCGTTGCCGTTGAAATCGACCTTCATCTTGACGATGTAAGTCGGATCCGTGCCCCAGAGCGTTTCCTGCGTCAAAGCCATCAGGTTGCCGGGCTTGGGCAGCACCGTCCCGTTGGGCAGCGTCACGTCGAGATCGACCTGACCCTGCACGCCGGAGTCGAGAATGGGGTCGTAGGGTTGCAGCGAGGGCACACCCGCGATGATGCCTTCCATCGACTCGTACTGCGGATTGAGATTGATCCAATCCTGCTGCGCGGCCTGAAGAGTTTTGATCACGTCGTCTTGATGGTTTTGCCACAAGGCGTTGTAGTCGAAGTTGGCAGCGTTCGCCAGGTCGTAAAAGGCCTGGCTGTCCTTTTGCAGCGCATCGACGTACTGGTTGAGCGCTGTTGTCTGCTGGATGGTATAGGCTTTGATACCGCTTAGGTCAACCGTCTGAGCCGTCGCTGCCGCCGTCGCTTCAGGGGTAGCATCTTGCGCGGCGACCAAGCTCAAGGGAAGAATGAGAACTGATAAGAGAACACAAGCCGTAGCCAATGTGCGGCGAATCGGAAACATCATACACTCCCGGTAAATTTTAGAAGTTGGTCTGCATTTTAGGCGGCGCTTCTCTGCACATCCACACAAGGGATCAAGTAAAAATTTTCACAGAGAGCGTAAAAGAGTTGCTATGCTCTGAAGGGCAAGTTGTTCTCAGTTAAATAGAGGGTTAATCATTCAGGAAACTGTGGGGATGGAGCAAAATAGCTTTGCGAACCGGGACATTCACGCAGAG
>DASZXN010000494.1:0-5625 GCA_035545875.1 Phototrophicaceae bacterium | reverse complement strand
GTTCGGCTATTTTGAGGCGGCGGAGAGTTTCGAGGCGTCACTCGCCGGGATGGACAAGGAAGAAGTCAATACGCGCTGGCAGAAGTCGATGGAGCCATTCTTCGAGGCGCTCGGCGGCGGTCGCCCGGATGAGAACATGCGCGAGATCGTGGAAGTCTTTCATCTCGACTGAGGTCGCCAGGCGGGAGCGTGCTTATTGCCGTCCGAAAAGGTGATCTGACGCGCGCCCGTGCCGTCGGCGTTCATGATGTAGAGCTGCATCGCGCTGCTGTCGCCGCCCGCGTAAACGATTTGTCTGCCGTCCGGCGACCACGCAGGTGTTACGTCGTTGTCGCTGCCGGTGATGGCGCGCTGCTCGCTGCCATCGGCGTTCATGGTGTAGATGGCGGCTTTGCCGTTGCGCGTCGAGGTGAAAGCGATGTGTCTGCCATCCGGCGACCATTTGCCGTCCCAGTCGTGATCTGTCCCCGGCGTCAGATCGTTGGCGATGTGGGTCGCCAGATTGAGGACGTAGAGATGGTCGCTGGGAGAGTTGTTGGGAGCGCTGTCGTAGTAGAGCACTTGTCTGCCATCCGGTGAGATGCGCGGCGCGAAGCCGACACCGAGCCAGTGTTCCGCTGAATTGTGGGTGTCCACGAGGACGATTTGCGCGTAACCGTGCATTAACACGACGGATTGACCATCCGGCGACCAGATCGGATCGCGGTAGATGTCGCTGGCACTGGAAATCTGATGCGGATTGCTGCCATCGGCGTTCATCAGGTACAGGCCGGACTGCATATGATTGCTCGTCTCGGAGATAAAGGCGATTTGCTGACCGTCCGGCGACCAGGCTGGCGTTAGTTCATCGCTTGAGCTGGCGGTCAGATTGTGCTCGACGCCCGTTTGCAGGTCGAGCACAGAAATCTCCCAATTGCCGTTGCTTTGATCCTCGTAAGCGATTTCCTCCCCGCTCGATGCCAGCCCCAGCCGCGCCAGCACGATCAGGAGCACGAATAAAGTGGTGATCGCGGCGCTTATGGGCAAAACAAACGAAAACGGAAAGCGCATATCAAGCCCTTTTTTGCTGACGCTGTGACAAATGTCATCGTTTACATCAGCTAAAAGACACAAATCAGTTGACACACTGGACGATTTTCAGTACACTGCATATAAAATGGGAACGTTCCCAATTATGGATTTACAATGAATCACGGTTTGGAAACTATTGCTGAAATCGCGGGGGTGTCGAAATCGACCGTCTCGCGCGTTATTAACGACCAGCCGAATGTGAGCGCAAAAACACGACAGCGGGTGCTTGAGGCAATTCAGCAGAGTGGGTATCGACCCAATCAGGCCGCCCGCGCGCTCGTCACGCGCCAGACCGGGGTGCTGAGTATCGTCATTCCCCAGGCTGTCGCCGCCACTTTCACTGACCCGTATTTTCCAGCCCTGATTCAAAGCATCACCCTCACGGCGAATGAGCACAATTATGCCATCATGCTCTGGGTTGGCAACAACGCCGAAGAAGAAGAACGTTACTGTGACCGCATTCTCAAGAATGGTTTTTTCGACGGCATGATCATCGCGTCCGCCGTCGATAACGACCCGCTGCTGCAACGGTTGGTTGGCTCCAAACTGCCCTACGTGCTGATTGGGCCGCCGCAGGCGCAGGTCGAATATTCGGTGGATGTCGATAACCGGGCGGTGGCGCACGAAGCCGTCAGCCACCTCCTGAGCTTAGGTTATCAGCGCGTCGGCACGATCACCGGGCCGCTGCACATGGGCGTCTCGCGCTGCCGATTGCAAGGCTACTACGATGCCTTCGAGCAGACAGGTGTCGGCGTCGATGAAACGCTGGTCGCTCACGGAAATTATGATGAAAGTTCGGGCTATACCGCGATGACCACGCTGATCGAGCGCGGCACGGATGCAGTCTTTTGCGCCAGCGACACGATGGCTTTGGGCGCTTTGAGAGCGCTCCTAGAAGCGCATCTTCGCGTGCCGGAAGACGTGGCGCTGGTGGGTTTTGACGACATGCCCTTCGCGGCCACCAGCCACCCGCCGCTGACCACCGTCCATCAGCCGATTGATGAACTTGGACGGACTGCAACCAATTTACTGATTAGCTTAATCGAAGGTGCGCCCATTCAGACCCACCATTTGGTGCTGACGGCACATCTTATCATCCGACATACTTGCGGAGCAGCAAAGATCGCTTAATCTATAGAGAAGGAGTGTGTTATCGACTATTAAAATCATTAGTTCGTCAACGTGGTGTGCAGTCAGTAAAGAAGATTCAATGAGGAGAAAATTGATGTTCAAGAATTATAAGTCCCTGATTGCGGCTGGTCTCGCGCTGGTGTCTCTCAGCGCCGGATCGATCTTCGCACAGGCCAGCACTCCCGCTGCGACTTCTATCGCGCGCGGCGGTATCGTGATGGTGCAGCAGGCTCCTGCCGGCTCGTGGGTTCGCAACTTCAACCCGCTGATCGCCAGCGGCGCGCTGCCCGGCACCGTCAACATCATCTATGAGCCGCTGACGATTTACAGCGGTCTCGACGGCAAGGAAACTCCCTGGCTGGCGACGGGTTATCAGTTCAGCTCCGACGGCAAGACCCTGACCTACACCCTGCGCGATGGCGTCAAGTGGAGCGATGGTCAACCGTTCACGGCGGACGACGTAGTGTTCACGTTCCAGTTGATCAAGAAGTTCCCGGCGCTGGACACCAACGGTCAGTGGACGCTGCTCAGCGATGTCAAGAAGGTTGACGACAAGACCGTCGAATTCGACCTGAATGACGTTCTGGCGCTCTCCCCGACGGTGATCGGCAAGCAGCGCATCGTGCCGGAGCACGTCTGGTCGTCGATTGCCGACCCCACCACTTACACCAACGACAATCCGGTTGCGACTGGCCCCTTCACTGAAATCAAGAACTTCAGCGATCAGTCGTACCAGATTTGCGCGAACCCGAACTACTGGCAGACGGGTGTCGATGGCAAGCCGCTGCCGTATGTTGACTGCCTCCAGTACCCGGCCTACACCGACAACAACGCCGCGAACCTTGCGTTGATCAACGGTGACCTCGACTGGGTTGGTAACCAGGTTGCCGACATCGACAACACTTACGTCGCCAAGGATCCCGATCACAATCACTATTGGTTCTATCCGGGCAACCCCTGGGGCTTCTACGTTAACGCCACCAAGAAGCCGTTTGATGATCTGAAGGTTCGTCAGGCGATGGACTTCGCGATTGACCGCAACCAGATCGCCGACGCGAACAAGGCCGCTGGCTACGGCGCGTGGGATCCGAGCTTTGCCTCCGGCATTTCGCCGAAGTATGCTTCGTTCGTTCCGCAGTCGGTGACCGACTACCTGACCCAGACCGGGCAGGGCACGTTCGACGAAGACAAAGCGAACCAGATTCTCGATGACGCCGGTTACAAGAAGGGCAGCGACGGCTTCCGCACGATGCCGGATGGCAGCCCAATTGCTCCGTTCAATATTCAGATCGTTAACGGCTGGACGGACGTGGTGACCGCCGCGCAGATCATCAGCCAGGGCTTCCAGGACATTGGCTTCAACGCCAGCGTCGTCACGCCCGATCAGGGCACGTTCCAGGCCAACCTGAACAACGGCACGTTCGATACGTCGCTCGGTTGGTTCACATGGGGCAGCACCCCCTGGGATTTCTTCCACAACACGATGGACAGCCGCCTGACCAACGCTCAGGGTGTCTCCACCGGTCAGTTCCAGTCGCGCGTCTTCGACCCGAAGTGGAATGATCTGCTGGATCAATACCTGAAGGCGACCGATCCGGCGCAGCAGAAGGACATCGCCGGGCAGCTTGATCTGGCCTACGTCCAGAACGATGTCTCGACCCTGTTCGCGGTCATCCCCGACTGGTACGAATACAGCACCAAGCGCTTCGACGGTTGGCCGACGAAGGACGATCCCTACGCGCAGGGCAGCCCCTGGGCGAACGAGGATGCGCATCTGGTCGCGGTTCAGATTCATCCGGTCTCGTAACTACTTAATGATGGACTGGGACTCACAGCGAGTCCCAGTTCATTTTCTAGATAATTTAGCTCAAGAAGGATTTAACCAATGCGTTTCCTCCTGCGTCGCCTGGGGTTCTATTTAGTCGCCGCATTCATCGCAATCACGCTCAACTTCTTCATTCCTCGCCTGATGGCTGGCGACCCGGTGACCATTATGTTCGCCCGCTTTCAGGGGCGCTTAGACCCGCGCGCGATGGACTCCCTGAAAGCCGCTTTCGGCTTCGTCGAGGGGCCGATTGGTCAGCAGTACATCTCTTACTGGCAAAACCTGCTGCAAGGGAATCTGGGAATTTCCGTTTCACAGTTCCCTGCGCCCGTCACAACCGTAATGGCAGTCGGGCTCGGCTGGACGCTGCGTCTGGCCGGGGTCGCTACGGTCATTTCGTTTTTAGCGGGAACGCTGCTCGGTATTGTCGCCGCGTGGCGACGTGGCAAATTTGCCGATAGTTTCGTTCTCCCCGCGTTGAGTTTGCTCGGCGCGTTTCCTTACTTCTTTGTCGCAATGCTGGCGCTGTACGGTTTCGCCCTCGATCTGGGCTGGTTTCCACTGGCTCACGCTTACGACCTGAATATTCAGCAGGATTGGGGCAACGGCGCTTACGTTCTGAGTGTCATCCAACATGGGCTTTTACCGGCTTTGACCATTGTCTTTACGGCGATGGGCGGCTGGATGCTGGGTATGCGCAATAATATGATCGGCGTGCTGTCGCAGGATTTTATCGTGATGGCTGAAGCCAAAGGCTTACGCGACCGCCGTGTCATGCTGACTTATGCGGCGCGCAACGCGATCTTGCCGAGCCTGACCGGATTTGCGATGAGCCTGGGCTTTGTGCTCGGCGGCGCGCTGCTGACGGAAATCGTCTTCTCGTATCCCGGTCTCGGCTTCGTGCTCCTGAATGCCGTCAACGCGCGCGATTATCCACTGATGCAGGGGATTTTCCTGCTGATTACGATGGCTGTGCTTCTAGCGAATCTCCTGGTTGACGTGATCTACGTTCTGCTCGATCCGCGTGCGCGCTAAAACTAGGCTTTGGAAATAAAGGGAGTTGGCATTATGGATCAAACCAAGCTGACCGGTGGTGGCGACGCCGCTGTCGTCGCACCTGCGCGCCGGAGCATTCGTCAGACGTTATTGGGCTGGCACAGCCCGGATTGGCTGCGCAGCCTGCTGCACAATCGCAAAGCGACGATTGGGCTGATTATCCTGCTGCTGTTCGTGCTGATGGGCGTTTTCGCTAACCAGATCGCGCCGACGCGCAATGCGTCGCGGATTGTTGGCCCCGGTAATATTGCGCCCGGCGTCGATGCGCGTTTCCCGCTCGGCACGTCACAGCAGGGGCAGGACATCTTTGCTCAGGTCGTTCACGGCGCGCAGATTTCGATGCTCGTCGGCTTCCTGACGGGTACGTTGATTATCATCATCGCCATCCTGATCGGCGTGACGGCGGGTTACGTCGGTGGCTGGATCGATGAACTCTTATCGCTATTTACGAATATCTTTCTGATCCTTCCCGGCCTGCCGCTGATCATCGTCGTCGCGGGCTGGCTGAATCGCCCCGGCCCGCTGACGGTCGTGCTGGTCTT
>DASZXN010000493.1:0-2325 GCA_035545875.1 Phototrophicaceae bacterium | reverse complement strand
CTTTCTATTTACAGGAGTCACATCGTATATGGTCACAACAAAAGGGCATCGAAGGAGGAAAGATTTGGAATCTTCGCCGAGAATTTGGAAGTAGATAGTTCTTCAAAATTTCGCCTTGCACTGACCTGAACTGTGCAGGGTAATTTTCCTCTCTCGAATCCCATTACATATTATCGTTTCCCCTATTACGTAATCAAAGATGATGCCGACATCATAATCAATTAGCATGAGCGAATTTATTTCACCTCGTACAATTCGAGCAGGACACCGCCGGTACTGCGGGGATGGACGAAGGCGTAGCGCCGACCATCCGGGCGCGTGCGCGGCACATCGTTGATCAGTTCCGTGCCGTTGGCGACCAACTGCTGCATCGTCGCGTCGATGTCATCGACTTCGAGACAGAGATGGTGCATCCCCGCGCCGCGCTTGGCAAGATATTTGGCGACTCCGCTGGCCTCGGTGAACGGCGCGATCAACTCGATTTCGCCTTCGCCGAGCGGCAGGAAGGCAATATCGACTTCCTCACCCTCGTTGTGCTCGACCTGCGCCAGCGGCAGGCCGAGCGCCTTCTGCCAGAAATTCAGCGCCTCGTTCACGTCATCGACGACGACAGCGATGTGATTAATCTTGGTCATTGGCAAGCCATCCTTATAGGGTGCTCAGTCTAAAGACAGGCCGTACTGCGCGAGCATCGCCTTCGTCGCGGCGGTGTTCTCGTGACGGACAGCATTCATGCCAAGACTTTTGGCAATCTGAACAAAGAGCGGGCGATCCTCGATGTAAAGCACCTGGCTTGGATCCGCCTGCGCAATGTCGAGCGCGACGCGCCAAATGTCGGCGTCCGGCTTGCGGAAGTGAACGTAGGACGAGGCGATGAAATAGTCGAACACCGACCGGAGATCAAAGCTGTCGATGCGATAACGCATCAGTTCGCGGCCTTCGTTGTTGACCGAGGCGACCTTCAGGCCGTAGCGCTGCTTGACATCCTTGATCAACTGGATCGTGTCGGGGAAGGGCTGCGACTGCTGCTGCATGAACGCCTTGAACTCGTCGCTCGAAAACGCGCGCGGCTCGTAGAAAATCACCTGCGCGAGATACTCGTCGAGCGAGAGCTTGCCTTCCTCGTAGGTGTCGAAGCTGAGATGATGGCGCTCCTCGATGTCGGTGTAGTCGAGGTGATACACGTCGGCAGCGCGTTTCCGCGCTCCGTGATCCCAGCCGTTGGTCAGCAGGACGCCGCCAATGTCGAGGAACAGGGTCGTAATCGTGGGAGTTGCCATACGAGTTGATGCGTCCTTCGGCGCATGATTTGTCACGACCATTTGAAGCTTGTTCAAGCGAAACTTGTTTAAGCGAAACTTGTTTCGCCGCCCTCCATTATAGCGGTTTAGGGACGCTGCGGCGCGTCAGGGTATAATCGAAGGTAAAGATTGTGTTTATTTGAGGAGTATATGATGGTGCTGAGCGATCAGACCTTAATCCCGCAGCTAACTGAGGAACATGAGGCGCTGCGCCGTACCGTGCGCGACTTTGCTCAGAAGGAGATTGCGCCAATTGCCGCGCAGTTTGACGAGAGCGGCGAGTTTCCGCTGGAGACGATCAGGAAGCTCGGTCAGTTGGGCGTAATGGGCATCGAAATCCCCGAAGCATACGGCGGCGCGGGTATGGATACGCTCGCGTATGCGCTGACGATGATCGAGGTGGCGAAGGCCGATGCCAGCCACAGCACGATTGTCAGCGTGAATAACTCGCTGTTCTGCCATGCGCTGTTCAAATTTGGCACGGAAGCACAGAAGCAGAAATATCTCGTCCCGGTCGCCAGCGGCGCGAAAATCGGCGCGTACAGCCTGACCGAACCGATGTCCGGCAGCGATGCCGGGACGATGCAGAGCCGCGCCGTCCTGAACGACGCCGGAACGCACTACGTCATCAATGGGCGCAAAAGCTGGGTGACGAGCGGCCCGGTCGCGGATACGATCATCCTGTTCACGATGACCGATCCCGAAAAGAAGCACAAGGGTGTGACCGCCTTCATCGTCGAGACCGACAAGCCGGGCTTCATGCGCGGCAAAGTCGAGCCGAAGCTCGGTATTCGCGCCAGCGCCACCAGCGAAGTCGTCTACGAGGATTATCAATGTTCCGTCGAGAACATGCTCGGCGAGCGCGGCGAAGGCTTCAAAATCGCCATGACGGTGCTCGACGCCGGGCGGATCGGCATTGCCTCACAAGCGCTGGGCATCGCGGAGGCGGCTTACGAAGCTGCCCTGATCTACGCGCGCGAGCGGCAGGCGTTCGGCAGCGCGATTGGGCAGTTCCAGATGATCC
>DASZXN010000492.1:0-9846 GCA_035545875.1 Phototrophicaceae bacterium | reverse complement strand
GGGCAACTGGGATTTTTTCCTGTTCTATACGCCGGAAGCGCAGCAAGCCGAACCCCTGGTCTTTCTTCCTTACCTCATTCCCGGCCAGATCGTCGGCCACTTTATTTCTGATACTGATCCCGCGCTGACCCCGGCGCTGATCGTCGTGTTTCACCTGATGAACGCCGGATTCGATGCGGTGCTGGTGATCGTGATTTATCGCTTTGCCGCCGCCTTCCTCGACAACCCGCGTGACCGCGTGATCGCCACGATTCTGGCGCTGTTCGGCGGCGGATTGGGCTGGCTGCTCGCGCTGACCGGACAAAGCACGCTCCCGGCGGATTTCTACATCCCGGAGGGCTTCACCTTCCTGATCCTGTTTGGGCTGCCGCATCTGGCGCTGGCGCGCGCGGCGCTGCTGGCGGGTTTGCTGGCGCTGATGAAAAGTTTGCCCGCCGACAAACCTATTCGGCCTACTGGGAATGAACTACGCTGGCTGATCGGCGCAGGCATCTGCTGGCTGATCGTCGGGTTGTGCGTGTCGTTCTATCTGGCGGTGATTTACTGCGTCCTCGGCGCTTGGGGTTTGGCGGCGTGGGCGAAAGATCGGCGCTTCCCGATGGCGCTGTTCGTCCGCGCTGTGATGGCCGCCGGGATCACGCTGCCACTGTTCCTGTTTTACGCGCTGGCGTTCGCCGCGAATCCAGCCTTCGCTTTGTGGTCGGCGCAGAATATTCTCACGTCGCCGCCGCCGCTGCAATATGTATTCGCCTACATTCTGCTGATTTTGATGGCGGCGTTCGGGGTTCGTTGGCTGTGGACAAGGGCAGGTCTTAGACCTGCCCCTACAGATAGCGTGGGATCATGGGCATACAACGCAGCGCCGCTGCTGATCGGTTGGGTGCTGATCGTGCCGATTCTGGTCTATCTGCCGATCAACGTGCAGCGGCGCATGAGCGAAGGCGTGATCGTGCCGCTGGCGGTGCTGGCGGCGGCGGGTCTGCGCGTGCTGGCGGAGCGCCGTGTTCCTCTGGTCGCGCGCGGCGCGTTGATCGCCGTATCGCTGCTGACCAGCGTGCTGCTGCTGCTCGGCGGCGTTCTGGCAGCGATCCATCCGGCAACGCCCTTGTTTCGCCCGGCTGCCGAGGTTGACGCCTTCAACTGGCTCGATCAGCACGCCCCGCCCGATCAGATCGTCCTGAGCGCGGTCGAAACGGGGAACGTGCTGCCCGCCTGGACGAATCTGCGCACGGTCATGGGGCATGGGCCGGAGACGCTCCAGTGGCCGGAAAAAACAGACGAACTTGAGGCGTTCTACGCTGACAAAATGAGCGATCCTCAGCGCGTCCACTTTCTGGCTGATCCCTGCGCGGCGAATTTCACCTGCGCCGGAATGGTACGCTACGTGATGTTCGGCCCGCTCGAACGGGCGCTCGCTCCGAGCGACTCGCCCGCGTGGGCATCAGGGATGTCCGTTGTTTACGATTCGGGAGGCTACCGCATCTATGCGACCCAACCCTGAGCGCAACATCGATCTACCGGAGGCGTTGAAAGAGCAGATTCACGACGCTGAACTGGTCGAAGTGCATGAGGGCATGTCGGGCGTGCGCGTCTTTCGCGTGGACGAAGGCCACTATCTGAAGATTGCCGAGCGCCACAGCGAGCAGGATTTGTATCCCGAAGCGACACGGCTGCTCTGGTTGCAACATCGGCTGCCCGTGCCACAAATCGCTTACTGGGGCGAGGACGCCCGGCATCAATATCTGCTGATGACGGCGGTTCCCGGTGTCGTGCTCTACGATGAGTCCGTCCGTGAGCGGCTGGCGGACGTGATTCGACTGTATGCCAGCGGTCTGCGCCAGATTCACGGCCTGACCGTCGAGCCATGCCCGTTCGATGCGCGCCTCGACCTGAAGATCGCGCAGGCAGAGGGGCGGTTACGGGCAGGCGGGGTCGATGTCAGCAATTTCGACTCGGATCGAGCCGGGTGGAGTGCCGACGAAGCCTTTGAGCATCTGCTTGAAACTCGACCCAGTGACGAAGACCTCGTGTTCACGCACGGCGATTACTGTACGCCCAACGTGCTGATCGATCCTGTCAGTATGAGCATGAGCGGCTTCATTGACTGGGGACGCGCCGGAATCGCGGATCGCTATCAGGATTTGGCGCTGGCGGCGCGCAGCATCGAGTACAACTTCGGCGCGGCGTGGGTGACGCCGTTTTTCGAAGCTTACGGCATTACGCAGGTCGATCAGACGAAAGTGGCGTTCTATAAGCTGCTGGATGAGTTCTTTTAAAGCGAAGTGCCGAGTAAAAACAGCGCTGAGTGCTGAGAAAGACACTCCGTAGGGGCGTAGCACGCTGCGCCCCTACAAGAGAATCATGCGGCACTATGGTCGGTTCTCGACAGGCTTGGCGAAGATGATGCGCCCGGTTTCGCGGTTGATCAGCTTGGTCACTTCGACGTAGACCGTGCGATCCATCAGTTCCCTGCCGCCCTCGACGATCACCATCGTGCCGTCTTCGAGGTAGCCGACGCCCTGTCCGGCTTCCTTGCCATCCTGAATGATGCGCAGGGCGAAGGTTTCGCCGGGAATATAGGCCGAACGGACGGCGTTCGCCAGCGCGTTGATGTTCAGGACGACCGCGCCCTGCGCCGCCGCGACCTGGTTCATCGGGAAGTCTATCGTGACGACGGGCGAATTCAGCTTCAGCGCCAGCGCGATCAGCTTGTCGTCCACTTCGGGCACGCCGTCAATATCTTCCTCGATAATTTTGAAGGCGATACCCGGCTCGCGCTGCAACTCGTTGAGCTTGGTCAGGCCGCGCCGCCCGCGATTGCGCCGCTGCGTATCGGACGAATCGGCCACACGGTGCAGTTCCGAGATGACGAAGCGCGGCACGACCAGCGTTCCGCCGAGAAAACCCGTTTTGGCGATGTCCACAATTCGCCCGTCGATGAGCACGCTGGTGTCAAGAATCAACTGACGCTCGCTGCCCGCGCCGATCAACGTTGGTTTGGGGCCGAGACCGAGCCATTCATTCAGGAAGAGCCAGACCTCGCGCGAGCGCACGTTGAAGATCGTCGTCAGCAGGTAGACGGCAATGAGCAGCAGCGCGACGGGCAGCACTGTCCCCCAGGGCGCATCCAGCAGCGAGAGCGGATAGGCCGCCAGCAGCGCGATCAGCAGGCCGATCAGCAAGCCGATCAGCGTGGTGAACAGGACTTCGACGGGCATTTCGTTGATGAGACGGCGGAGCGCCCGCAGCGGGCGCACGGTGATCCAGGGCGTCATAATGAGGCCGAAGAGAATGCCTACCAGAGAGAAAATGAACGAAACTCCCAAATCTGGCAGGCCGAGGGCGGAGGCGGCACCAACTCCCAGCCGCGCACCGACGAGGGCGAAGATAACCATGCCTATCATTCGAGAGGCAAAATCGATGTACATAAATGCTCCAACGTGTCACGCTAGACCGACGCGGCGCGTCGATGATGGGGACGCGCGTCATCTGGTCGGGGCTGTTACATTGATCGTAGCATCAGAGGGGAAGCGCGTCAACGCGAGGCGGGGGTGCTACTGTCAAGATAAAAACACACGAATCAGGCAAATTTTGTACTCAACGTGTCCAGTTTGAGCGACCGGATAATGGACGATACGTGTAGAGCCTGAGAGAACGAAAGTGCCGGATCGACAGCTATCGTGATAGATTGAAGATCAAATCAGAGATGTAAAAAAGCGAAAACGGGCACGACATGTCGTGCCCCTACAAAACCCGTGTGCTGAGGCGCTTGATTGGCGATGGGCTTGCAGATAAGATGGAAGGCTGTTCACGATCCCCGGAGCGCCTTTGATGGCCGACGAGCAAAAGACGGTTTTCATCAGCTATCGCCGCAGCGCTTCAGCGGGGTATGCCCGCGCGGTGTTCATGGATTTGCGCGCTAACGGTTACGACGTGTTCATGGATGTCGAGAGCATTAACAGCGGCTATTTTGATCGCATCATCCTCAATCAGATTGAAGCACGGGCGCACTTCGTGCTGCTTCTATCACCGGGATCGGTGGAGCGCTGCGCGAACCCTGACGATTGGCTGCGGCGTGAGATCGAATACGCGATGGACAAGCAGCGTAACCTTGTGCCGCTGTTCGTCAGCGGCTTCACCTTTGCCGGGACAGAACCGTATCTGACCGGAAAACTGGCGGAACTCTCGCGCTTCAATGGCCTGAACGTGCCGCTCGATTACTTTGACGAGGCCATGACCAGGCTGCGTACACGCTTCCTCAAGCAGCCCGTGTATGGCGTGATCAAGCCTGCGCCTGCCAGCGATCAGTCCGCTGTGCAGCACATCATCGCTGAAATCGCTGCTCGGCTTGCGCCCACCGAGGATGACTTAAGCGCCGAAGATTATTTTAACCGCGCACTACAAATGTATGAGGCAGGCGATCCCACTGGGGCAATCGCGAACTATAACAAAGCGCTCCACCTGAAGCCCAGTGACGCCGAGGTTTATAACAGCCGAGGCAAAGCCTACCTGCAAATGAAAGAGTTCAAAAAAGCACTACAGGATTTCCAGAAGGTCGTCAAGCTAGACCCAAACGACAATCGAGGGTATGGAGGATCAGCGCTCGCTTATTATTTGCTGGGCGAAAAAGATAAAGCGCACTCCGGTTGGAACATACTCTTATTACAGGATTTGCGTTATCGGGACGCCGATTGGGTCGGCAGGACACTGAACTGGTCATCGTCGTTACTTGAAGCTGCGCGCCCGATGATCGCGGAATTCTAGGATAAGCGGCGCGAAGGACGCGGGCAGGTCTTAGACCTGCCCCTACAATGCGCTGAAATGCGGGAATTACGGGTAATTACGATTGAGGACGCGCGGATAGGGAATGGCTTCGCGCAGGTGCGGCAGGCCGCAAATCCAGGTGATCGTGCGCTCAAGCCCCATGCCGAACCCGGCGTGCGGCACGGTTCCGAAGCGGCGCAGATCGAGATACCACTCGTAGGCTTCGCGCGGCAAGTCCATCAACTTGATCCGTTCTTCGAGCAGCGCCGGATCGTAGATGCGCTCGCTGCCGCCGGTGATCTCGCCGTAGCCTTCCGGCGCGAGCAGATCGACGCTGCGGCAGACTTCCGGTCGGCCATCGACGGGCTGCATGTAGAAGGCTTTGACCGCCGTCGGGTAGTTGTAGACGAACACGGGGCGGTCGAACATCTCGGCGATGGCGGTTTCCTGCGGGCTGCCGAAATCGTCGCCCCACGTGATCTTGAGCAGTTCCTTCTGCTCTGGATCGGTCGTTTCCTCGTACTTCTTCTGTAAGCGCTCAACCGCCTCGTCGTAGCTGATGCGCGCGAACGGCATCTTGATCGCGTCGAGCTTGCTCAGGTCGCGTTCCAGAATCGCCAGTTCGGGTTTGCGATCCATCAGCACCTGATTGACGATGTAGGTGATCATCTGCTCCTCGAAGGTCATCATGTCTTCGAGCGAGAGATAGGCCGCTTCCGGTTCGAGCATCCAGAATTCCATCAGGTGACGGCGCGTCTTGGATTTTTCGGCGCGGAAGGTCGGGCCAAAGCAGTAGACCTTGCCGAAGGCCATCATATCGGCCTCGTTGTACAACTGCCCGGTTTGTGCCAGAAAGCCCGGTTCGCCAAAATAGTCGATGCCGAACAGGGTGGTCGTGTTTTCGCCTGCCGCTGGCGTGATGATCGGCGTATCGACGAGCAGATAGCCGTTGTCGTCCATGAAATCGCGGACGGCGCGGATGATGGTCGCGCGGATACGCAGAATCGCCCACTGGCGGCTGGAGCGCAGCCACAGATGGCGGTGATTGAGCAGGAAATCCTCGCCATGCTCCTTCGGCGTGATCGGGTAATCTTCGGACATCTGCATCAACTGAAGCGACTGAATGCCGATCTCGAAGCCGCCGGGGATGCCGGGGGCGCGTTCGTCGGTGCGCACCAGTCCGGTAATGATCACGGACGATTCCTGTGTCAGCTTGCCCGCGATCTCGAATTCCTCCGGTTGCATATCCTTCTTGAACGCGACGCACTGGGCAATGCCGCTGCCGTCGCGCAGTTGGATGAACTGCAAGCGCCCCTTATCGGTGCGGTTGTAAACCCAGCCGCGTACGATCACGACCTGACCGACGTACTGGGCGATGTTTTCGATGCGGATAATCTCGGCCATATTTACCTTCACTCTGGCGGCTGCCCCTGCTACCGGGCTGGAAATCACCTGATCCATTGTACACGGCAGCGCGGGAAACCTCTACATCTCGATTGCGCCGCGTCTGCCGATCTTTCTAGGTACGCAGGCTGATTTGCGGCATAATAAGGATCGTCTTCGCGGATCGATCACACGTGCATACGGGACAGATCGAGGGATTGTCATGACGGTCAAACCGGGGCTTGAGGTTCTTTCCGGCGACGCGTTTAAGCCGCTGGCGGGCAAGCGCGTCGGCCTGCTGACCAACGCGGGCGCGGTGGATCGCGCGCTGCGCAGCGCGATCAGCCTGTTCAAAGCCAGTGACCAGATCAAGCTGACCGCCGTGTTCACCCCGGAAGGGGATATGAAGCTCGACGATGTGCCTGTCTATTCCGTCGGCGACCGCTACCATCTTGGGAGCGCGATGGGGCAAATCGACGTGATGGTCTGCGACGTGCAGGACAGCGGTGTGCGCTACGACACGCTGCTCTGGTACGTCGCCGAGTTGCTCGAACTGGCCGCCGAGCGCAGCGTAAGCGTGCTGATTCTCGACCGACCAAATCCGCTTGGCGGCGTGATTGTCGATGGCCCGCCGCTCGACGCGCATCTGGCCTCGCCCTATGGCCGCTACCCGATTCCGGTACGGCATGGGCTGACGCTCGGTGAACTGGCGCAGTTGTTCAATCAGCGCTGGATGAGCAAGCCCGCCGCGCTCGACGTGATCCCATGCGAGGACTGGCGGCGCGCGCTGCTGTGGGAAGCGACGCGGCTGGCGTTCGTGCCGCCGTCAGCGAAGCTGCCGCATCTGGAGACGATCCAGCACTATCCCGGCGCGTGCCTGCTCGAAGGAACGAATCTCTCCGTCGGGCATGGGACGACGCTGCCGTTCGAGATCGTCGGCGCGCCGTTTATCGACGGCGACAGGCTGGCCGATTACCTGAACGGGCTGAATTTGCCCGGTGTGCGCTTTCGCCCGCTGCGTTTCAAACCGTGCGCGAACCGCTGGCCGGGCGAAGTCTGCGGCGGGGTGCAGGCGCACATCATCGATCTGGCGAACTGGCGCGCGATCCGCATCTGGTTGGCGGTGATCGCGGCGGTGCATACGCTCTATCCGAAGCAGTTCGAGTGGCAAGCTCCCTGGGGCGTGAGCGATCTACCGCCCTATCATATCGACCGCCTGATCGGGTCGAGCGATCCGCGCCAGCGCATTGACGCGGACGCGCCACTCGACGATCTGTTCGAGGCGTGGGATACCTTCAGTCATGCCTTCGAGGTGGATCGGTGGGCGTATTTGCTGTATATGTGAGGAAGAGATAGTCATGAGTGATGAGTAACGAGTAACGAGTAAGAACAAAAACGCCTTCCCGACAACGCCGTTAAACAACATACAGCTCATCACTCAGCATCGCCAGAGGCTTCGAGCCTCTGGCTACTCAATCCAAGCCGTCTTTAGACGGCTGGAAAACACATCTCTTATACTTGCTTTTGACTCGTTACACATTGCTTATCACTCATGACTTGCTTTTCGACAGGAGTTACGGACATTCAGACTAACGTTAATCATCTGCCCGACGCGATCTACGACCGTCTGCTCGACGTAATCGCGCTGAATATCGACCATGTGTTTCCGGCGGTCGCTATCGCCGTGATCCATCGGGGCAGGCTCGTCCTCGACATTGGCAGCGGCGTGATCGATCCCGCAAACAGGAGCGGAGTGGTCACGCCCGCGACGCGCTTCGACATGGCTTCGGTGACCAAGCTGTTCACGACCACCGCCTTTCTGGAACGGGTCAGCGCGGGCAAAGCTGCGCTCGACGATCCAATCGTGACGGTCATCCCCGAATTTGGCGCGATCAATCCGCGCGGGATCGACGGCGGGCAAGACCCGCACAGCAAGGTTCACCTGCCGACGCCGCCCGACCTGATTGGCAAGACGGTCGATCCGACGCGCGTGACCTTTCGCCATCTGCTCACGCACACCTCCGGGCTTCCGCCCTGGCGCGACGTTTTCAATGCTGCTGGGCCAGCACCAACGCCGCCCGATCAACCCGAACTGTTCCGACGCGAGGATCGCTGGGCACGCGGCTTGCAGGCGATCTGCGCCTATCCGTTCGTCGGCGAGATTGGCAGCGGCGTGCGCTACAGCGATCTCGGCCTGATGCTGCTCGGCGAGGCGGTGATGCGCCTGTGGAGTCAGACGCCCGGCACGCTGCGGCTCGATCAGATTATTCGCGCCGTCGTCTGCGATCCGCTGGGACTGCGCTCGCCAATTTTTAACCCCGTGCGCAGTGGCATCGGGCGCATGACCATCGCGCCGACCGAAGACGATCCGACCTGGCGCAAGCGCCGCATTTGGGGCGAAGTTCATGACGAGAACGCCTGTGGCGTTGGCGGGATTGCCGGTCACGCGGGGCTGTTCGCCAACGCGGGCGACATCGCCGATTTCGGTCAGGCGTGGTTGAGCCGTGACGCGCGCCTGAACATCAGCCCGGATTTGATGATCGAAGCGAGCAAGCAGCAGGTCGAATCGAACGGCGAACGGCGCGGCCTCGGCTGGATGATCAAGGGGCGCGCAGGATCATCGGCGGGCGACAAATTCAGCGCCAATTCATTCGGGCATACCGGATTCACGGGAACGTCGCTCTGGATCGACCCAACGCGCGAACTGGTCGTCGCTACGCTGACCAACCGCGTCTATCCCGGTCGCGCCAGAGAAGGGATTTTGCCCTTCCGCCGCGCTGTTCACGATACATTGGCGGACTTGGCATGAATATTCAACTCGCACCGACGATCACCGCGCCGTTTTATCCGCGTATCTATGCGGCGCACCTGAGCGTGCTGCAAAATCTCACGCCGGAGCAGTGGAAGCTGCCGACCGCC
This sequence comes from Phototrophicaceae bacterium, assembly GCA_035545875.1. Taxonomy (GTDB): domain Bacteria; phylum Chloroflexota; class Anaerolineae; order Aggregatilineales; family Phototrophicaceae; genus Flexifilum. Next base: position 780 of record DASZXN010000492.1, on the reverse strand, counting down.
TGCGAGGGCTGGTCGGTCAAGGACGTGGCGCTGCATATGCTGGCGGATGACGTGGGTTGGCTGTCGGGGCGACGCGACAACCAGCGCGAGAGCGCCGTGATCGCCAGTTGGGACAGCCTGATCGAGTTCATCAACATGCGCAACGACCTGTGGGTGCACGCGACCCGGCGCATCAGCACCAACCTGCTGATCGATCTGGTCGGCCACATCTATCCGCAGGTGATCGAGTTCGTCAACTCGCTCGACCCGAACGCGCCGGGGATGGTGATCAACTGGGCGGGCAGCGACCCGCAGCCGCTCTGGTTCGAGATTGGGCGCGAACTGACCGAGCGCTGGATGCACCATCAGCACATCTGCGACGCGATCAACATCACCAGCCTGAAGGAATCCGATCTGATGCACGCGGTCATGGAGATGTTCATCCGCGCCATGCCGCACACCTACCGTGACGACGATTTGCCCGACGGCAGCGTGATCACGGTCTGGTTGATCGGCGCGGGCGGCGGCAGTTATTCAATTGGGCGCCGCGACGCGCGCTGGCAGTTGTACAGCAACACCGATCTGCTGCCAACCTGCACGATTTCGCTGCCCGTCGAGACGGCGTGGCGCTTGTTCACGAAGGGAATTGGCCGGGACGAAGCCGAGCGCGAAGCGATCATCGAGGGTGATGTTGATCTCGCCGAGCCGCTGCTGCACATGGTGTCGATATTGGCGTAACCGTGTTTACGCGCCGTCGTCTCCTGCTCTTTTTCATTCCTGTGATTGGCCTAGCAATCTGCG
>DASZXN010000491.1:0-2542 GCA_035545875.1 Phototrophicaceae bacterium | reverse complement strand
GCAGAAAGCCGACCGTCTTGTCGATCACGGCGTTCACAGCGGCGGATTTGTTGGGCAGCGCGGCCAATCCCCACAGCGAGCGCACTGCGCCCCACGCGCAGGGCAGATAATCGTTGGCATGACACTGACAGCCGCCCTGATCGAGATTGCGCGCCATATAATCGACCATCGGCTGCACGCGTGCATCGTCGCCCATGCCGAAATAGGCGACGTAGCGCAGCAGATTGCCCCAGAAGCAGGTGAATCCGTAGATTTCGGGGCTAGGCACGGATTTATGGTAGCGATCTTCGAGCATGTAGTTCTGTGTCGTGATGTTGAGCATGAACTCAACGCCGCGCCGAAGCTGCGCATCATTCGGGTCAGCAGCCAGTTCAACCAGCAGCAGCAGACTCCAGTGTGTGCCTTTATATTTGGGGCCGTACCAGCCGGGATCACCTTCCCAGTTACCCTCGCTGGTCTGCTTCTTGAGGATGCGCGGGATCGCGCCCGTCGTATTAATCGCTGCGCGCTCGGCTTGTACGTCGGCGTCATCTGCGCCGCGTCCGAGCAGGCGGCGTAAGGTCAGGTAGCGAATCGATGGGGTTGGGCTGTCCATCAGCCAGGCGATCAAAGTATCCATCAGCGAAAACCTTTCGTTCACATGATGAATATTTGTTCGTATTATAACCTATTTTTGCTCCGATCTCGGCAGAACGACAGTCAAATGGTATAGCGATTGGTGTAACCATCGAAATAACCCATCACGAACAGGAACGCGGGCGCGATCACGCAGAGCGCTAGCGCCATGCGCCGACGATCAGGTAATAAAGCGGTGTCCAGTCGTAGGGTGTCTACCTGACAATCTGAGCAGGCGAGCCGAAGGTCTGCCAAACCGACCAGACTTCATCGGGATCCATTTCAAGCCTATCCAGGCGGATCACGCGGCTGGCGAAGATCAGCACGAGCAGACTGCTGAGGGCGAAAAGGCGTCGATTGGTAATTAACCTGAATTTCGGATAGCAAATTTTGAGGGAAGGTTTTTGTAGGGGCACGACATGTCGTGCCCCTACGGACAGACCCTATCCGAAACTGAGGTTAATTAGGGTTTGCCCGCCGCGACCCAGGCTTGATGACGCGCCCAGACTTTCTCCCAGATCGCCGCTGTATCGGGCAGGTGCAGATCGAGCAGGTCGTTCAAAACCTGTTCATAACTCGTCCGGTTTTCGACAAGCCGCTCGCTTTTCCCCTGCGCCGTGACGGTCGTCAGCACCGCGCCATAGAGCATGTGATAGCCTTCCGGCGTGAAACGAAAGCTGATCGTTTTCTGGACGAAGCGCGAGGTTGGCTCGGTTTGCAGCCAATGACAGCGTTCGGCGAAATAGTCCATTGTGCGCGGCTGAAGCGTAAAGACGAAGCCCGCGCCGCCGTACTGGTGATTGGGGAAAAACCAGCGCCCGCCGTCGCGCAGGAGCGGAAACTTCAGATAGCCCTGCTGATACTCACCCGCTTCGAGCGGGATCGGCTCGATCAGGCCATTACCGAAGCCAACGTCAGCCAAATAGGGCTGACCGTCGATTTTGACCAGCAGGATCAGATGTTCGCCGATAGAGCCGTCGCCCTCGAACTGGTCAGTCACGCCGCTGGCGAGCAGGGTCACGTCGAAGCCGATCTCGCGCAGCATTCGCGCGAACAGACCGTTCATTTCGTAGCACCAGCCGCCGCGCTGCCCCGTGACGATTTTGTCGAAAGTCTTTTGCGGGTCGAGCGAGAGCGTTTGGCCGCGATGAATATCGAAGTTCTCGTAGGGGATGGTCAGCAAGTGCTGACGATGCAGCCGCGCCAGCGTCTCGAAGGTCGGGGCGAGCGAGCCGCCGTCGCCGATGCGCTGCAAATAGGCGTCGAGTTGGGTCATGGGTGGTCAATCCTCTCGTCTGCACCGCCTATTGTATGTTTTCTTGCGACTTCAGGCGAGCAAATGGCTTTAGAATAGGGCAGATTGCAACCGCTCTGTAGGCGAACTTGTTCGCACGCGAACTTGTTCGCACATGAACTTGTTCGCACGGCGTCTTACGACAACGCTCCATGTTGGAATGAGGGAGGGATCATGCAAGCCTATATCTGCCTGACGAGCGATCAGGATGGGGAGCAGTATTGGGCGCTGGCGACGGGCGACGGCGTGCAGGAAGCATTCACGCTGCTGGCGGTTGGACGAGCGTTCACACCCGGCGCGGACATCCGCGAGGCGGTGGCTGAACTGGAAACCTGGGCGCGCGCGAATGGCTGCGAACTGATTACGCCGCAGTATTCGGTCGATGAGTGGTCGCTGCAAGACCTGATCGAGCCGGAAGTCTTTGACGACGTGTTCGGTGATCAGGGGACTCCGTGAGCCGTTCGGAATGGCGTAATCTGCTGCTGCTGGCGCTCGCCGTCGTCGTGATCACGACTGCGCCGTATCTGCTGGCGTGGTCAAAGCAGGGCAGCGATTGGAAATTCAGCGGCTTCCTGTTTGGCGTCGAGGATGGCAATTCGTACCTCGGTAAGATGCGGCTCGGCGCGCAGGGCA
>DASZXN010000490.1:0-9112 GCA_035545875.1 Phototrophicaceae bacterium | reverse complement strand
AATCACGCGGCGGGATGCTGTTTTAACCCTTTACCGTCACTCCTTTCCCACGCAAGCGAGGAGAGGGGAGAAAAGAAGCTTGTGTAGGGGCGAGACAAGTCTCGTCCGCTGCCGTGCCGCACACAAACGGACGCGATGAATCGCGTCCCTACATAAGGGCGGTGTTCATGTTTTTGTAGGGACGAGACTTGTCTCGTCCGTTAGCCCACCTATCGCGCGGTTCTATTACGAAAACCCCCGAAATACGCTATAACGATAGGCCACACACGTCCACAATTTAAGGAAAATATGATGGCTTACACGCTCGTCCGCAACGGCACGCTGATCGATGGCAACGGCGGCACGCCGATCAAGAATGGCGCGGTGCTGATCGAGGACAACAAGATTCGGGCGGTTGGCACAGCCGACAGTATCCGCCTGCCCAACGCCAACTTCGCGGAAGTGGACGCGAAGGGCGGGACGATCCTGCCGGGGCTGATCGACACCCACGTTCATCTGATGATGGAGATCACCAACCCGCTCAAAGCGATGCAGACGCCCTTCTCGATGATGTTCTACAAGTCGATCCAATACATGCGGCGCACGCTCGACGCCGGGATCACGACGGTGCGTGACGCGGGCGGCGCGGATTTAGGCGTCAAGCAGGCGGTTGAGCAGGGCGTCGTGCCAGGACCGCGTATGCAGATCAGCATCACGATTCTGGGGATCACGGGCGGGCATACCGATGGCTGGATGCCTTCGGGTTTGAATTACGACCTCTCGCCAGCCTATCCGGGCAATCCGTCGGGCATCTGCGACGGCGTGGACGAGGTGCGCAAGAAAGTCCGCGAAGTGCTGCGGGCGGGCGCGGAAGTGATTAAGATTTGCTCGACGGGCGGCGTCCTCAGCCCGACCGATCACCCGGAGTTTACGCAGTTTTCGCCCGAAGAACTGGCCGTGATCGTGCAGGAAGCGAACTATCGGCGCGGCATCAAAGTGATGGCGCACGCGCAGGGCGCGGAGGGAATCAAGAACGCGGTGCGCGCCGGGATTCACTCGATTGAACATGGCATCTATCTCGACGACGAGGCGATTGATCTGCTGCTGAAGCACAACACGTTCGTCGTGCCGACGCTGCTCGCGCCGGTTGCGGTGGTGGAAATCGCTGAGAAAACGGGCGATATGCCCGAATACGGCGTGCGCAAGGCCAAAGAGACGATTGAAATTCACCGCGACAGCATTGCTAAGGCATATCAAGCGGGGGTGCGCATTTCGATGGGCACGGACGCGGGCGTGATGCCGCACGGGACGAATCTACGCGAGCTTGGCCTGATGGCGAGCATTGGCATGTCGCCGATGGAAGCGCTTGTCGCCACCACGAAAACCGCGTCGGAGTGCCTCGGCTGGCAGGATCGCGTGGGGACGCTGGAGGCGGGCAAATTCGCAGATTTGATCATCGCCAAGACCGATCCGCTGACCGATTTGCGCTCGCTGGAAGCGCCAGCCAACATCGTCGTCGTGATGAAGGACGGCAAAATCGAGAAGGATTTGCGGCAGTAAGACGAAGCAAAAGAGAAAAGATTCAACGCAAAGGCGCAAAGGCACAAAGGTAAAAAAAGAGGGCATCGCAGCGCCGTACCTCTACGGGTTAGTTGCTGAGGAGCGGCGAACGGTGCGCAGCCAGCCGATCACGCCGGAGAGGAACGGGAGCACGCCGACGACGGCCAGCACGATCACGACGGGCGGCTTGGTGAAAACTGCGATCAGCGCGGAGGGGAAGGCAAAAATCACGCCGCCGTTGTGACCCTGCTGTGCTTCGGCAAACGTCATCGGATCGAGCCAGACCCACAAGGCGATCAGCAGCAGGATGAGGCCGACCAGCATCCAGACTTTTGGGTCAATCGGCTTGAAGTTGGCAAGCTCTTTGGCGCGCTTTTTCGCGGCTTGTTCAGCTTCGCGTTCGGCGCGGGTTTTGCCTGATCGTTTCGGCGGCGCGGATGCGGGAGCGGCTTTGCTCATCGACTTCGCTTTCGGGTGCAGCCAGCGTATGCCAACCGATTCTAACCGATCAGGCGGTTTACCACGAACCCAATCCGCCGCCGCGCCGCCAGTCGTTTCTGTGTTCGTTACCATTTGCACAATGACAAGCACGTAGAAGGGGCTGAACATGGAAGTCGCCAGCTTTGCCGAGATCGAGCAGGAATTCAACACGCGCGTGAATAAGATCATCTGGTGCGTGCTCGCCACGATTGATCGACAGAACCGCCCGCGCTCGCGCGTCATTCACCCAAACTGGGAGGGGCAAATCGGCTGGATGCCAACCCGCGCGACCTCACACAAGATCAAGCACCTTCAGGCCAATCCGTACATCTCGCTGGCGTACTTTGATCACTCCCGACCAGCCTATATCGACTGCAAAGCCGAGTGGATCACTGACCTCGACGTAAAGCGGCGCGCCTGGGACTATATCGCGTCGATTCCAGCTCCGGTGGGCTACGATCCCGCGTCGATTTACAAGACGGTCGATGATCCGGGTTTCGGGTTGTACATGCTGACGCCCTGGCGCATCGAGCTTCCGGCCTTTCCGCAGACGCAGGTCTGGCACGCCGCTCCATAAGCGACGGAAATCAGGGAGAGGCGGCGGAATTTGCCGCCTCTCCCGAACAGATTATGATTTGGGCGTGTCGGCGACCAGCACGAGCGTGCCCGGTTCGAACAGGGTCGCGCAGGTGAAACCGGGGAAATCCGGCACGGTGTAGCTGCCGATAATGTCAGCGTGGCGTGGGCTGCTGCTAGCCGCCAGCCAGATCAGCGCGCCTTCCCCCTTGAGGCAGAAGACCGCGCCGCCGTTGAAGTAGGTCAGACCGGGCGGGCTGAAAATATCGACGGCCTGCTCGACGCCGAGGTTGAGCAAGCTCTCAATGCCGATGCTGCCCGCGTTGTAGAGGTCGCCGCCGAGCCAGTTGGCGACCTGACCATTCTGATAAAGAACGCGGCAGTTGATCGCGTAGGCGATAGCGTCGGGGACTCCGGCGCGGACAACGCCATCCTCAACCGCATTCTGAGCCATACAGAGCGGCGTTGCAGGTGGTGGAGGTTGTGACGCCGGAGAGGTCGGGAGCGGCAGCGGAGAACCGACGATGAAGCTGGCGGTGTTGGTTGTCCCGCTGGATTCATTGGTTCCATTACGGTCGGCATCGTAACTGATTGTCCCCGTGTTCGAGATCGTTTGTCCGGCTGTACCGGGCTTAATGATGGCCGGGATGGTGATAGTCACGCTGCCACCAGACGCCGGAATGGTGCCGTTCCAGGTGACTGTGTTCGTGCCAACGGTGGCGACTGCCGTACCGCTGCTCGCATTGGCGGAAACGAGTGTCAGGGAGACAGGCAGCACATCGACAAACTCATTGCCGGGATTGTCGCCCTGTGCCCCAGTCCCGCTGTTGGTCAGGATGACCGTATAGGTTACGCTGCCGCCTTCCTCAAACGTGCCGGTCACGGTTTTCGTGCCCGCGACGAGGGCAAAGGAATCGGCGTAAGCGGGAGCAAAACAGGCGGCGAGCAAAACCACGATGACAGCAATCTGGAGCGAGGCGCGTCGCAAAGCGGGGAAAGAAGTAGCCATCATTATCCTCAAGAAAATAAATCAGCATTCTATTTATTGTATATTTAATTTACGTAGCAGAATAAAGATTTTATCGAGATAGTAAGATACTTCAGGAACGGCTGCGCGCTAAAATAACGCGAGTTATGGATAAGCCGGACAACAAAGGAATTCTTTACTCAAAATCGTTACCCATAACGGACGCTAAAATAACGGCAGCGACCGGGGCGAAGGTGAATTATGCTGGAAACCGACGTTTTGGTGATCGGCGGTGGCGCGACAGGTGGTGGCATCGCCTTGGATTTGGCGCTGCGCGGCGTGCGCGTGATCCTCGCGGAGATGGGCGATCTGGCGACCGGGACAAGCGGGCGCTATCACGGCCTGCTCCATTCGGGCGGACGCTACGTCGTGCGCGACCCCGAAAGCGCCAAAGAGTGCATCGACGAGAACGCGATTATCCGCAAAATCGCGCCGGAAGCCATCGAGGACACGGGCGGCTATTTCGTCCTCTGCCCCGGCGACGGTCAGGATTACATGGACGAGTGGCTGGCGGCCTGTATGCGGCTCGGCCTGCCGATGCACTCGGTTTCGCTGGCGGAGGCGCTCAAGCGCGAGCCGCTGCTCAATCCCAGGCTCGATGCGATCTACGCGGTGCAGGACGGCACCTGCGACTCGTGGGACTTGCTCCACTGCCTGAAAAAAGGGGCGGAGGCAACCGGCAAAGCCCAGTTTCTCACCTATCACCGCGTCGAAGCCTTCCACAAAAGCGGCAACCGCATCACTGGGGCGAAGCTGCGCAACCTGCGCGATGACTCGCTGATCGACATCAACTGCGCCGTCGTGATCAACGCGGCGGGTCCCTGGGGCGCGCACGTCTGCGATCTGGCGGGCGCGGCGATCACGATGCGTCTCAGTCGCGGGGCGATGCTGGCCTACAACATTCGCTGGGTCAATACGGTGATCAACAAGCTGCGCGCTCCCGGCGACGGCGACATCTTCGTGCCGGTGGGCACGGTCAGCGTGATCGGCACAACCTCGGTCACGACTGATGACCCCGGCGATTCGCGCGTCGAAGCGTGGGAGGTCACACACATCCTCGATGAAGCGGAGGCGATGACGCCGGGGATCAGCCGGGCGCGGATTCTGCGGGCGTGGGGCGGCGTCCGACCGCTCTATGATCCCGGCAGCGAAGGGCGCGAAGCCAAGCGAACGTTTACCGTTCTCGATCATGGACGGGAACACGGCGTCGAGGGCTTCGTCAGCATTCTCGGCGGCAAGCTGACGACCTATCGGCTGATGGCCGAGAAAGTCAGCGATGCGGCCTGCGCCAAGCTCGGCGTAAGCGTGCCCTGCTCGACGGCGACGACGGTGCTGCCGCCCGTTCACGAAGACAAGCAGGCGCTTCATCATCTGCGCGACCGTTTGGGCGAACTCGAACACGGCGAACATGGCGCGAAGGACGGCGGCCTGATCTGCGAGTGCGAGATCGTCACCAAAGCGCAGATTGTCGAGGCGCTCAAGGCGGGCGATGTGGTCGAACTGAACGATCTGCGCCGCGATTTGCGGCTGGGGATGGGGCCGTGTCAGGGTGGATTCTGTGCTTTTCGCGCGGCCTGCATCCGTCACGAGACGCTGCACGATACGCCCGAACATACGACCGCGATCCTGAGCGAGTTTATCGAACGGCGCTTCGGTGGGGTTAAGCCGCTGCTGTGGGGACATAATCTGCGGCAAGCGCTGCTGGCGGAACACATCTACGGGCGGACGCTCGGCTTGTTCGGGAACGAGGCAGCGCAAACCGCACCGCATTTTTCAAAGCCCTCACCCCCTGCCCCTCTCCCTCAGGGAGAGGGGAGAAAAGCGCGCGTCGTGGTGGTCGGCGCGGGGCTAGCAGGCTTGACGGCGGCGCTGATCGCGGTCGAGGCAGGGGCGAAAGTCGAACTGGTCACGCAGGGACAAGGCGCTCTGACGCTGCATCCCGGTTGGATCGAGATTGGAGATGTCGAGTCGCTGGCGAAGAACGCCGATCATCCCTATGCGCGTGCCGCCGAGTCTCTGATGATCGGGCTGGCGGCGATTGAACAGACAGTCGATCCGCTACAGATCGGCGTGGGATGGTCGGCACTAGGGTTGTCACGACCGTACACTCTCGCCAGTACGGGGAAAGAATATCCGCTCTGTGTGATCGGCTTCGAGGGCTGGCGCGACTTCTATCCAGAGGTGATTGCAGACAATTTGCGCGCTGAAGGTTTTGCCAATACTGAAGCGATCACGATTGAGATGCCAAACTTGGGAGGTAACTTCGACAATTGGCCGATTGATCTTGCTAACTGGATCGATACGAAGGAGGGTATCGAGCGGGTGATCGCGCAGGTCAAGCCAAAACTCAACGGCGCAGTTCACGTCTGGTTTCCAGCGATAATCGGCTTTAAAGCCGATACGCTCGTGCGTCTTGTTCATGGGCTTGGCTGCGCGGTGCATGAGATTCCGACGCTGCCGCCGAGCGTGCCGGGGCTGCGCCTGTATCACGCGCTGCGCCGAGCGATCATCGACAAAGGCGGACGCTTCACGATTGGCCCGCGCGTCGTCGGGCTGGAAACCAACGGCGGTCGTGTAACCGGAGTCCTCGCGGAGACGGCGGCCAATGGGCGCGCTCGCCATATCCCGGCGGACGCGGTGATTCTGGCGACCGGGGGCTTGTTCGGCGGCGGCCTCGACAGCGACTATCGCGGCGCTATCCGCGAAACGGTCGCCAATCTGCACGTCGCCAACGTGCCGCCGCTGGGCGAGTGGTTCACGCAGCCATTCCTGAGCGGACAGCCGCAGCCGATTCACAACGTCGGGATCGTCACGGATGGCGATCTGCGTCCGCTGGATGCAGAGGGTAAGGTTGTCGCGCCGAATCTGTACACAGCGGGTCGCTTGCTGGCGGGGTACAGTCCAGTCGTCGAAGGATCGACCGAAGGCGTCGATATTGCGACGGGCGCGCACGCGGCGATCAAGGCATTAAGCGTGTAGCATAGCCATCACGCTAGGGAAAACGGGCGTTGCACGCAACGCCCCCATAGGCATCAAGTTAAGCAATTTGAGGAGCGATTCCGCTTCCATCGCCGGAGGCTCGAAGCCTCCGGCTAGGAATTCAAGCCCGCTGAAGCGGGCTGATCACCGTTCATCCAGGTTCACCAGCCTGCTTCAGCAGGCTTGGGTTGACTAGCCCGACGCTTCGAGCGTCGGGCGGCGCGAGCGACGGCGGTGCGATAGAACCTTAAATTGATGCGCATGGGCGTTGCACGCAACGCCCCTACAAGATTCCACCTCGATTCCTTCCAGCCTGATTTAAACGATTTCTAATCCGCTGCGCTTGCTAATTCGCCAAAGTGTGATTTAATTTTATTTGTTATAAAGTTACGCGAAAGGAAATTCGATGCTCACGCGGAAACTCGATCATCGACTACTCTACTGGATTTTCGCAACTTTAATCAGCAGCCTTGCGCTCGTGAGTGTCGCTCAGGCGCAGGGGCAGATTGTGATCACGCCGACGCCCGCTCCGACTCTGAGCACCGGGCAGGTCGCTTCGACGGTTGCCAACGCCGCAACGGGCGCGGCCAATACGGTTACGGGCACAGCGCGAGCGCTGTGGGATCAATTGAGCCTGCCGCCGCAGTCCGAGCTTGAAGTGATCGTGCTTATCGTCGGGGGTGTGCTGCTGCTGCTCGGCGGGTGGCTGGTTTACGAATGGATTATCCTGATCGCGGGCTTCCTGATCGGCGCGATGACGGCGCTGGCGCTGGTCAATTCACCCGATACGCTGGTCGCGCTGGTGGTGTTCATCATCGGCGGCCTGATCGGGATGGGCTTGGGCGTGTTCCTGTATTACGTCGCCGTCTTTTTGATCGGCGGCTACGTCGGCATCGCCATCGCAGAAGGATTAGCGGCGACGTTCAATTTGACGCCCGTGTCGGCGATTGCCGTGATTATCGCCTTTGTAATCGGCGGGGTCATCCTGCTGGGGCTGTCGCTGGAACTGCTGGTGATCTTCTCGGCGATTGTCGGCGCGGAGATGATCGCGGTGGCGCTGGGACTCGGCTTCGGTTGGATGCTGCTGCTGGCGCTGGTCGGAATCCTGCTGCAATTCATGGTGCTGCGGACGCGCGGACTCGGTTTCCGCCGCCGTCCCCTGCGGCGGCGTCCCTGGCGACGGGCGGTCGTAGTGGAATAGCACATCGAATCTTCGGTCTATCGGCCTCGTCGGAGCAATCTGGCGGGGCTTTTTTCTACCCCGCGTCTTCATTCATCCCTGACAGCAGAATCGCGTTGCCATCGGGGTCATCAATCAGCGCGAAGCACATCTCCTTCGAGACGTTGTACGGCGCGGCGCGACTGGTGTAGCCATAGCCGACCATCTCGTTGTATTTGGCCTCGACTGCCGCGCGGGTTTTCAGGTAGAACTCCAGAATCATGCGATAGCTGCTGGAAGTATCCTCCGCGCGGTTGGGATCAAAGCGCGCTCGCCCGCGATTGGTGTTGAGGAAGAACGTCATCCCGCTCATCTTGACCTCGACGTGATCGCGCGTTTCGCTGCCTTCCGGCACATCGACGCCGAGCCGCCGATAAAATTCAACCGCACGCGGCATCTCCCTGACGATCACGCCGACCATGTAGAGTTCTAAACCCATGTTTGCCTTCCTGTTCATATTCTGCTCATTGACAAGTGTTTTAATTGCTATTGTAATACAACTCCAATGGGAGGAGCGATGAATCTGGATTTTCTCTCATTTCTGACCAGCCCTTATTTCGTCCTGCCCTGGTACGGGTTTGGACTGCTGGCGGCGGGCTGGGAACTGAACGACATGCGCTACAACAACGTCAACGTCAACGCGCCGCTCAAGGCGGTCTTTCCGATCCTGACGTTATTTTTCTCCGTGATCATGTTCGCCGTCTATCAATGGGCGGTACGCCCGCCCCAGATTGAGCAGAAGGAAGGCGAAGAAAACCGACAGGTTTTCGAAGCTTATGTCCAGCCGAAGTGGAAAAAGGTCATCGGCGCGGTGACTCACTGCGTCGGCGGCGACGGGCTGGGCATCATGACGGCGATGGTGATCGCGCGGCTGCTGCATTTCGATTTCTGGACGGAGTTCTGGTTCGAATACGCGGTTGGCTTCGCTTTCGGCTGGTTTATCTTTCAATACTGGGCGATGCGCCGGATGGGTCACTCGCCCTTACAGGCGCTCTGGCGCGGCGGACGAGCGGAATTCTTCTCGATGATCACGGTGATGCTCGGCATGGGGCTGGTAATGCGCTTCGTCACGCCGACGGTCGTGGGCACACGTCCGCTGCCGACGACCGCCGCCTTCTGGGGCTTCGGCGCGCTCGGATTGTTGGTCGGCGCGGTGTTCACCTACCCGATGAACTGGTGGCTCGTCTCAATTGGCTGGAAACACGGCATGGGGTGACGAATCAAGTCAGAGGTACGGCAAAGCACACAGTATGACTTCCCCCTGTTGACGACTTGTGCCCGCTACTATAATT
>DASZXN010000489.1:0-18073 GCA_035545875.1 Phototrophicaceae bacterium | reverse complement strand
ATGCCCTGCCTTTTCCGATCGATCCCGAATGCGCCCCTCGTCGAAGAACTGGTGCGCTTCAACGCCGAAGTGACCCAGATGATCACGGATGAAGGCACGGCTCCAGTCCACGTGATTGCTGATCTCACCAAAGTCGAGCATTATCCCAATTTGCGCGATGTGCTCAACACCATGCGCCAGAGCAGCCCGGAAAAAATGGGCTGGATGGTCGTCGTCGCGGAAAGTCCGGTGATGCGCTTTTTCGCCTCAATGATCTTTCAGATGGCACGGCTGCGCCTGCGCATCTTCCCGACGATGGCGCAGGCGATCACGTTTATGAGCGAGATGGATGACAGCCTCGGATTAGCCACGAAGAAGGACAGCTAACAACCGCAGGCAGCCGCCGGAGGTTCCCGTGTATAATGAGCGGGAACGAGAAGGCGGTGCTATGGCGGCGTTATCCAATAAGCAGATCGCGCGCGCGGCGGTGATTGTCGTGGGCGGGTTTGTTGCCAGCGGTGTGCTGGGATTCATCAATACAGCGGTCGTTTCCTCAACCTTCGGCGCGAGCAACGCGCTCGACGCTTTTTACGCGGCGCAGCGCATCCCCGAAGCGCTGTTCACGCTGGTCGCAGGCGGCGCGCTCGGCTCATCGTTCATCCCGGTATTCGCGCGCTTCATGACCAACGGCGACGATGATGGCGCGTGGCAGCTTGCCAGCGCGGTGCTGTCGAGCGTGTTTGTCATCACGAGCATACTGGCGATCCTCACGGCGATCTGTGCGCCGATTATCGTGCCAAAATTTCTCGACCCCGGATCAAGCGCGGCACAGCAGGCACTGACGATCTCGCTGACCCAGATTATGCTGGTGACAGTGGCAATTTTCGGCGTGAGCGGCCTGCTGATGGGCATCCTCAACGCCCGGCAGAATTTCACGCTGCCCGCGCTCGCCCTGAGCATGGACAACCTCGGTCAGATTTTCGGCGCGCTGGTGCTGACCCGATTGATCCATCCCTATGGACTGCATTATGCGATGCTCGCGCCGAACTTCGCGCACCTGCTGGCAGGCGGCATTCCGGCGGATTTTGAAAGGCCGATCTACGGGCTGGCCTTCGGCGCGGTGCTGGGCGCGAGCCTGCATCTGGCGGTTCAGCTTCCCGGCCTGCGGCAGATTGGCGCGAAACTGCGTTTCAACCCCAATGTGCGTATCGAAGGCGTGAGCGAAGTTCTGCTCCTGATGGGGCCGCGCGTACTTGGCCTCGCCGTCGTGCAGATTAATTTCATCGTCAACGTCAACCTGACTTCGGGGATGGTTTCTGGAAGCCTGTCCGCGCTGGTGATTGCCTGGAGCCTGCTGTTCTTCGTACTGGGCGTGATCGCGCAGAGCGTAGGGACGGCGGTCTTTCCGTCACTGTCGGCGTTGGCTGCCGCGAAGGATATGGCGGGTTTCAAGGATCGGCTGGCGGCGGCGCTGCGGAGCGTACTGTTCCTGTCCTTCCCCGCGATGATCGGCATGATTGTGCTCGGCGCTCCGGCGATTGCGCTGCTCTATCAGCGCGGCGTGTGGTCGCCCGAAGATACGGCGGCGACGGCATGGGCGCTCTCGTTTTTTGCCATTGGCATCGCTGGACACAGCCTGCTCGAAGTGCTGTCGCGGGCGTTTTACGCGCTCTCGGATACACGCACGCCGGTGCTGGTCGGCATTGCCTCGATGATCTCGAACGTCATCCTCAGCTTGATTTTCATCCACGTGATTGGCGATCCAACCAGCCTGAGCCGAGGCCCATTCGCGGGATTAGCGCTGTCAATGTCGCTGACGACGCTGCTCGAAGCGCTGACGCTCTGGTTGCTGCTGCGGCGGCGCATCGGCGATTTGCACGACCGCGTGATCGTCAACGCGGCCAGCCGCGCGCTGATCGCCGCGCTGGGGATGGGCGCGTGCGTCTGGGGGGTAGTTCACGTGACGGAAGGCTACAGCCCGATCATCACGGCGATTGTCGGGCTAATCGTCGGGTTGGTCGCTTTCTTCGGGCTGGCCTTCGCGTTGGGGATCGAGGAGGCGCGCACCGTTCCGCGCACGATTCTGCGGCGGGTGAAATAAAGCGATGCTTATCGACTGCTCACCGAAATGCGCTTTGGGCGAGTTGTGACTTGACGATTTTTGCGTTACACTTTAGATTAAGCATTGAATTGAATAGGTGTCGCATTCCTGTGATGAGGTGATGAAGATGGATCTGGAACACGAACTTTACTCACTGTTGGAAACCGCCCAATCGCACATGCCCAAAGAAATGCACAAGCATTACGAAGAAGCCGTTGACCGGGCGATGCACGAGCACAGCCATAACGGATACGGCTGGTGGCATCATGACTGGGAACACGAAGGCGCGATGAACGCGGGCGGTTTTCCGCTGATGGCGCTGCTGTTCGCGGTCGGAGTCGGCGCGGCGCTGATGTACCTGTTCGACCCGGAGCGCGGGGAGCAGCGGCGCGCGGTGCTGATGGGCGACGTGCGCAAAGTCGAGCACGAGGCCGAAGAAGTCGGTGAGCGCGCTCGGCGCGAGGCGCGCAAGGTCGCGGGCGAGGTCGAGGAAGTGGCTGGACGCGCGCGCAGCGAAGCCAACAAGGTCGCGGGCGAAGTCAAGAAGGAAACCAACCCGCCGCCTGCCGCGCCGAAAGCGTAATACCGATTTCCCGTAGGGGCACGATCGATCGTGCCCCTACCTATTTGATCCTTTCCGCAAAAAGTTAATCCGCCTGTTTCTCCTCATCGCCGCGCGCCGTTTTTGGCTGCTCAATCGGCAGGCGTATCTGGAAGCGCGTTGCGCCCGGCTGCGAGATCAGCTTGACCTCACCATGATGGCGCATGACGACGACGCGATGAGCGATGTCCAGCCCTAAGCCCGTTCCCTTGCCGACGCCTTTGGTCGTGAAGAACGGCTCGAAAATGCGCGACTGGATTTCGGGTGGAATGCCGGGGCCGTCGTCGGCGATTTCGACCCACACGTCTTCGTTATCCGCCCAGGTGCGCAGCGTCAGCGTGCCTTTGCCGTGCGCGTCGCTCATCGCATCGATGGCGTTGTCGATGATGTTCGTCCAGACCTGATTGAGTTCGCTGCCGTAAGCCGTGATCAGCGGCGTGTCACGTTTAAAGTCTTTGACGACCGTGATGTGTTTATCGCGCAGCTTGTGTCCCATGATCGTCAGCGTGTCATTGAGGCCCTCGTGAACGTCTACGACTTGCAGCGGCGCTTGATCCATGTAGGAATATTTCTTGATCGCTTTGACGAGTTCCGAGATGCGCTTGGTTCCCTGTTCGACCTCGCGGAGCAGGCTGGCTGCACCGAGCGAGGCGTTCAGCCACATCATCGCCGTCGAGATCGCATCGCTGCCGACTTCATCGAGCAGGTCGATGAGCTGCGCCGAGTCAATGCCAGCGGCGACCAGCGTCGGAGCCATCGTCCAGCTTTCCTCGACGCCCTGATCGTCGAGCCAGTTC
The DNA here is from genome assembly GCA_035545875.1 of Phototrophicaceae bacterium. Classification (GTDB taxonomy): domain Bacteria; phylum Chloroflexota; class Anaerolineae; order Aggregatilineales; family Phototrophicaceae; genus Flexifilum. The sequence goes on along the minus strand of DASZXN010000489.1, from coordinate 14,595 downwards.
CCGATTTCGTCCTCGCGGTCGCTCTGCGTGAGCGGATCGAGGTCGTCGGGAGCGCGCAGCTTGGCAACCGCCTGCGCACGGATTTGCAGCAGTTGGTCGAACTGTGCCTCGTCCAACTGCTGACTGAGCTTGATCAGCAGCGGCTCAACCTGACTAATCGTGCTGCTCAACTGTCCGGCGGCGCGCTGGGCAGCGGCGGCAGGATTGTTCAATTCGTGCGCCAGCCCCGCTGAAAGCACACCGAGCGCCGACATCTTCTCGCGCTGGCGAGCGAGCGCTTCGGTCGTCTGGATACGCCACGAGAGCGCGCTGAACAGCTTACTGACGACCACCGGGCAGACGGCGAACATCTCGCGGAAGGCCTGACTATCGAAGCGCAGGAAGCGGCTCGGCTGGAGGGCGCGGGCGCTGGCGATATAGGGTGTGCCGCTCAGGAGCGGGACTTCGCCGCTGAAATCGCCGTCGCGGTGGGTCGTGAGCACCTGCTCGCTGCCGTTGGTATCCTGCGAAATCTGCACCTCGCCCTTGATGACGACGTAGAAATAGTCGGCGTCGCTGCCCTGCCGAAAGACGTACTGCCCCGCGTCAACCTGATACTCTTTGCCATGATCGAGCAGCCATTGAAGCTGATCAGGGCGCAGATGCTCAAACAGGGGGACGGCGCGCAGGGTATCCTGGTCGAGCATTACAGTTCTCCCAGATATTGATGGATGAACTGAACGGCAATCGAGCCTTCGCCGACCGCCGAAGCGACGCGCTTGACCGAACGATGGCGCACGTCGCCCGCGACGAAAATTCCCGGCACGCTGGCTTCGAGCAGGAACGGCATTCGTTCGAGCTTCCAGCCCTTCGGCGGCTTACCGTCATGGACGAGATCGCTGCCCGTGAGGATGAAGCCGTACTCGTCACGCTCAACGACACCTTCGAGCCAGTCGGTATGGGGCAGCGCGCCGATAAAGACGAACAACCCGGCAGCGGGATATTTCTCGGTCTCGCGGGTCTGTTTGTTGATGAGCGTGACGGCTTCGAGATGCTCGGTGCCGTGAACCGCCATGACTTCCGTGAACAGCAGCACCTTGATGTTGGGCGTGGCTTCGATTTGATCGACCAGATATTGCGACATACTCTTGCCGAGCGAATCGCCGCGCACGACCATGTAGACGGTCGCCGCGTATTTGCTGAAGTACATCGCGGCTTGCCCGGCGGAGTTGCCCGCGCCGACGATGAACAGGTCTTTGCCCTGCATCGAGGGCGCTTCGGTCATGGCCGCGCCGTAGTAGACGCCGAGTCCGGTGAGCGCGTCGCAGCCCATGACTTCGATGCGGCGGTAGGAAACGCCCGTAGCGATCATCAGCGCGTGGCAGCTTACCTCCTTGCCATCGGAGAGGACAAGAATGCGGTACTGTCCCTCGACGCGGATGCCGATGACTTCCGCCGGGGTGAGGATTTCCACGCCGAAGCGACTGGCCTGCGCGACCGCGCGCCGCGCCAGATCGTTGCCGCTCAGTCCAGAGGGGAAGCCGAGATAGTTCTCGATGCGCGAACTGGTGCCTGCCTGACCGCCGGGGGCTTCGCGCTCGATGAGAATCGTGCGCAGACCTTCGGACGCGCCATAGACCGCTGCCGCCAATCCCGCCGGGCCGCCGCCGACAATCGCCAGATCGTAGAAGGGCTGGGCGGCCTGCGTCTTGAGGCCGACTCTTTCGGCGATCTGGACGTTGCTCGGATTGACGAGCGATGAGCCGTCCGGGAACAAGACGACGGGCGGCGCGGCGTTTTCGATCAGCGCGATCAGTGGGCTGGCGTTCGGGTCGCTTTCCATGTCCATCCAGCGATAGGGGACGCGGTTGCGCGCCAGAAAATCCTTGACGCGGTGCGCGTCGGGCGACCACTGATGGCCGATCACGCGCAGCCCTTCAAAAGCCGGTCGATAGCTCGACTGCCACTGATCGAGCAGGTCGTGGATGACCGGAAACAGATGCTCCTCCGGCGGATCCCAGGGCTTCATCAGGTAGTAGTCGAGATTGATCTCGTTGATGGCCTGAATCGCGGCGTTGGTATCGGCGTAGGCGGTCAGCAGAGCGCGCTTGGCATTGGGAAAATAGTCGCGCGCTTGGCCGAGAAACTCGACGCCGCTCATTTCCGGCATCCGCTGATCGACCAGAAAGAGTGCCACTTCGTCGTTGCGCAGCTTCATTTGCTGCAAGGCTTCAAGCGCTGCCGCGCCTGCTTCAGCGCGCATGATGCGATAGTCTTTGCCAAATTCGCCGCGCAGGTCGCGCTGGATGGCTTGCAGGACTTCAGGATCGTCGTCGAGGGTGAAAATCACGGGTTTCGAGGCCATAGGGTTCCGTTCCAGTTCATGATTTAGTTGGTGAGGTTGATTTCGGCGTCTGCGTTGCAATTGCATTGGTTGGGGTTGGGATGAGTATCAACCTAAAACCAACCAAAATTCCTGCGATAACCCCGTTTTATCCCAATCTTATCCCAAGTTTGGGATAATTTGGGTTTGTGGGATATAGAAATTTCAAACCATTTTCGGTTTGTGCCACAAATCAGTTACTCCAGCGGCTCAATTTCGTCGCCGTCGATCAGTTGACTTACACGCAGTTCGGCGTTATCGAGCAAGCTCTGGCAGCGCTGCGACAGCCTGCGTCCGCGCTCGAACAGCATCACCGATTCTTCGAGCGGCAGGTCGCCCGAATCGAGGCGGTTGATAATGCCTTCGAGTTCGGCGTAGGCTGCTTCAAACGTCAGCGTTTCGACTTCAGTCATGCTTTACCTGTGCCTCAATCGTGCCGTCATGGAATTGAATAGTGATATTTTTGTCGGCTGCGCGCGCTGATTTGATGCGTTTTCCGGTAACCGAATCGCTGACGAGGGCATAGCCGCGTTCGAGAATCGCCTGCGGGCTGGCAGCGAGCAGGGCGCGGTCGCTCGCTTCGATACGCTGGCGCAGCAGCGTTAAACGCCCGCGCTGCAAGGAGGTCATGTGCGCCTGCCAGTCGTCAAGGCGCTGCCGCGCCGTCCGCACCCGCGCGATGGGCGATAACTGACGCAGGAGGCGGATTTGATCGTCAAGGTTGTCGCGCTGGCGGCGCAGAGAATATCCCAAAGCCTCATCAAGTGTTTGGGATAAACGATCCAGATCATCGCGCATCGCGTCAATGTCGGGCGTGAGGATTTCGGCGGCGGCGGAAGGCGTTGGCGCGCGCAGATCGGCAGCGAAATCGGCAATCGTGAAGTCGGTTTCGTGGCCGACACCACTCACGACCGGGACACGGCTGGCGACAATCGCCCGCGCGACGGCTTCGTCATTGAATGCCCATAAATCTTCGATGCTGCCGCCGCCGCGACAGACGAGGATTACGTCGATGTCGTCGCGCTGATTGAGCCGCTCCAGCGCACGGACGATTTGCGCGGGTGCTTCGACACCCTGCACGAGCGTCGGCGAAAGGATCACTTCGACCAGCGGATAACGACGGCTCAGAACATTCAACACGTCCTGAAACGCCGCCGCGCTCGGTGAGGTGACCACGCCGATCCGTTTGGGATATACGGGCAGGGGGCGCTTGCGCTCGCCGTCGAACAAACCCTCGGCTTCGAGCTTCTGCTTGAGCAGTTCAAACTGGCGATAGAGGTCGCCGATGCCGACCGGACGAAGGCGATCCACGTAAAACTGATACTTGCTGCGCTCCTCATAAATCGTGACATTGCCGTGCGCGATCACGGCGTCACCGTCTTTAGGGAGCTTGACCATCTGCTGCGCGTTCGAACGCCACATGGCGCAGTCGATCTGCGCTTTGCCGTCCTTGAGCGTGAAATAACAGTGACCGGATGGCTCGGCTTTCTTGAAGCCAGAGATTTCACCTTCCACCCACAGACCCTGCAGGCGGTTGTCGCCTTCAAACATGCGGCGAATGTAGGCGGTCAATTCACGGACGGAATAGCTGCTTTGCATGAAGTTCCTTTGGTTATCAACCCTGCTCATTATACTCGTTCTGGCCGGAAGCTATCAAAGCGGAAGTTGGGATAGATGAGGACAAAGACTACCGCTACAAAAAATTGCGGTTCTCTGGTTATAATGCCCTCAGATCAATTAACTCGAATGGATAGACGATGGCAGCATATCTCACGGCCTGGTTGGTCGAAAACAAAGTGATCCTCTTCCGCGTGAACGGAAAGTACGATCAGGCTGTGATGCGCGACGGCATGATCGAACTCGATGCCAAACTTGCGCAGGCCGAAACCCCAATCTACCTGATTAACGATATGTCCGAGTTGACGAATTTCGCGAAGAATTTCACTGAAATGATTGGCGAGATGAGTCAACGGAACCATTTCAATAAAATCGTCTGGACAGTGACGGTCACGCCCAGTCCGCTGATCCGCTTTTTCGGCAACGTAGCGACGAATATGTTCGGCGTGAAATCGCGCTCGGTGATCACGTTCGCGGAAGCGATTGACGTGCTGCTGCGGATCGACCCGGCACTGGAGCAGGCTGGGCTAAACAAGGTCGATCTGTCGAGCAGTACTTCCGCCGACGATTCCTGATCCCTCTTTCGCGTTACCAGTTGCGCGATTTACCGCGTTGTGCGACCCCGTGCTGATCGGTACAATTAGGCGATGTTTTCATTATGCGCTGAAGCGACAGAAACAGGCGGGAACAATGGCATACCTCAACCGCGAAGAACGCGAGAAACTGCTCAACGAACTGACGACCATGAGCGCGGCCAGAGCGCGCGGCAAGCTGCGCCGGATGGATCCGAGCGTGAAGCTGGCCTTTCTGCGCAACGCGCAGGGGAGCGGCGAATACTGGACGCGGCTCGATTTGTTCGGGCTGGGCGTGGCGGTCACGCTGATCGAGAAGGAAACCGAGACGCAGACTTCCAACAGCGAGCCGGGGTCAGCCACGATTCGCCTCAAGCCGGATTTCGAGCTGGCGGAAGTGATGGTCGATCCGCTGCCGGATAATCACACTTAGTAATGAGTAACGAGTAATGAGTAATGAGTTTTGTTTTTGACTCGTCACTTATCACTCATTACTTTTGGCGATTATCCCTTCATAACAGGTATTGTAGGGGCACGACATGTCGTGCCCCTACCGTCAAGGGATAATTCCCTTACTTTTTGACTTCCAGAGAAGGATTCCCATGCTTCGCACCGTACCACAAATGCGCGATGCGCGCCTGAGCTTTCGGCTGGCGTGCATTGCTGGTTTTACCCTGCTGACCATTCTCTCGGCGCGCATCAGCATCCCGATGCAGCCCGTTCCCTTCACGCTGCAAACGCTGGCGGTGCTGCTCGCCGGGTTGATCCTCGGCGCGCGTGACGGCGCATTGAGCCAGATCGCTTATCTCGCCTTGATCGCGGTCGGCCTGCCCATCGATGCGAACGGGGTCGGCGCGGCGGCGCTGGTCGGGCCAACAGCGGGCTATCTGTACGGATTTGTTGGCGCGGCCTTTGTCGCTGGCCTGCTGGTTGAGCGCGGTTCGTCGCAAATGCTCCAGCGCTGGCTGGCGGGTGTCGTCGGAATCGCCGTTGTCTATCTGTGCGGCCTGCTCGTGCTGAAAATTGTTACGGGGATGAATTGGGACGCTGCCTGGTCAGCCGGGGTCGCGCCGTTTATCCTGCTTGATCTGGCGAAAGCCGTGATCGCCGCTGCGCTCGCAGAAGGCGGTCGCGCCTGGTTGATACGGCAGGGATAGTGGACATGCGCAGGGGCATGGTGCGCCATGCCCCTACAGATTGACCGAAATCGGATTTATCAGCGCCGCCGGAAAATGGCGAGGAAGATAATCAGGATGATGATCGCGCCGATGGCGGCGGTGATCAGGTCGATCCAGCGGATGTTGATGCCCGTTTCGAGCGCGGGCGAAACCTGAACGTTCAAGACGGTGAACAGGATGTTGCCGACGAACGCGCCGAGCACACCGATGATGATCGTGACAATCGGGTTCATGCGCCGCCCGCGCACGAGCAAATTTGCGATATATCCGGCGATCAGGCCGATGATAACCCAAGTAATCACCTGACTTGGGATAAAAGTGATGGTCACGGGCTGGTCGGCGGCAGATTGAGCGAGTATCGGCATGAACATGACGCGGCTCCTTTAGATGGATTCGAGGGCGATCAAATCTTCTTCGCTAAGGGTCATGCCGAGGATGTTGAAGCCCGCATCGACGTGCATGATCTCTCCGGTGACGGCTGAACCGAGATCCGAGAGCAGGAAGAGGGCAGCCGCGCCGACTTCCTCCTGCGAAACGCGCTTGCGCAGCGGCGCGGATTTCTCGGAATACTGAAGCATCATGCGGATACCGGGCACGCCCGCCGCCGCCAGCGTCTTGATCGGCCCGGCGCTAATCGCGTTGACGCGAATCCCTTTGGGGCCGAGGTCGTTGGCGAGATAGCGCGTGATCGTTTCCAGCGCGGCTTTGGCGACGGCCATCACGTGATACTTGGGCATGACTTTCTCGGCGGCGTAGTAGGTCAGGCTGAGGATACTCCCGCCTTCGGTCATGAGCGGCTCGGCGCGCTTCGCCATTGCAATCAGGCTGTAAGCGCTGATGTCGAGCGCAAGTTTGAAGCCATCACGCGAGATGTTGACGAAGCGCCCGCCCATGTCCTCGCGGTTGGCGAAGGCCAGCGAGTGAACCAGCACGTCGATATGACCGTAGCGCTCTTTGGCTTTGGCGAAAACCGCGTCCAACTGCTCATCGCTGGTCACATCGCACAGTTCGACGAAATCGCAGCCGATCTCCTCGGCGAGCGGCTTGACGCGCTTTTCCAGCACCTCCGCGCCGTAACTGAGCGCAATGGTCGCGCCTTCCTCGTGCAATTTCTGCGTGATGCCCCAGGCAATCGAATTTTTATTGGCGACGCCGAAAATCAGCGCGACTTTGCCATCCATTAATCCCATGTTGAGTCTCCTAGATGATACGTTGAGTAGCGATTAGCATTTAGCGGTTAGCTTTTAGCTAAAAACCAAAGACTAAAAACCAAAAACTATAGTCATTTGGCAACAAATGTGTCGCTTAATTTAACACACCGATTGGACTGAAGCTACGGTTGCCTTCTGATCGGCGGCGGCGTAATATCGGCGCGATCCTGAAGCGAAAATCAACTGGAGGCGTGATGGCGGACAATGAAACGATCAACGTGATCGTGGCGATGGAGTTTGCCGAGGAACTGCTCAGTCAAGCGCGCGAGGTGTCGCCTCGCCTGCACATCGAGAAGTACGCGCAAACTGTGCCCGACAAAGCCTGGGCGAGCGCCGAGATTCTCTTCACGACCAACGTGTTCCCCAAGCCGGAGCAAGCGCCCAATCTGCGCTGGATTCAACTGTGTTCTGCCGGAGCGAACCAGATTATCAACAGCCCGCTCGCGTCGAACGAGAATCTCGAAATCACGACTGCCAGCGGCATCCACGCCACGCCGATGAGCGAGTTCAGCCTGGCGATGATGCTGGCCTTCACCTACAAGCTGCCCCAAATTCTCGAATTTCAGACGCAAGCCACGTGGATCGCGGATCGCACGACCGTGTTTCTGCCGACGCCGCTGCGCGGACGGACGCTCGGTATTGTCGGCTACGGCAATATCGGGCGCGAACTGGCACGGATCGCTGACGCGCTGGGCATGATTGTGCTGGCGACCAAGCGCGACGTGATGCACCCGGCAGATGACGATTCATATCACGAGGCAGGCACAGGCGATCCCGACGGCGAGCTTCCGACGCGGCTGTATCCGCCACAGGCGCTCGCGTCGATGGCGCGTGAGTGCGATTTCCTGGTAATCACGACGCCGCTGACCGACGATACGCGCCACATAGTCGATGCGAACGTCCTGAAGGCGATGAAAAAGACGGCAGTGATCGTCAACGTGGCGCGCGGCGCGGTCATCGACGAAGCGGCGCTGATCGACGCGCTGCAAAATCATCGTATCGGCGGCGCGGCGCTGGACGTGTTCGAGCAGGAGCCGCTGCCTGCTGACAATCCCCTTTGGAAGCTCGACAACGTGATCCTGAGCGCGCACATCTCCGGCAGCGTGATCGACTATGATGAGCGCTGCGCGAAGGTGTTCGTCGAGAATCTGGAACGCTATCTGGAGGGTCAGCCGCTGCTCAATCGCGTGCATAAGTCGCGGGGGTATTGAAATAGGCCGCAACCACAACGCGGCATCATTAGCTGAAATCGCTCCTCTGTAACCTCAGTTTCGGATAGAGTCTGTCCGTAGGGGCACGACATGTCGTGCCTCTCCAAAAACCTTCCCTCAAAATTCGCTATCCGAAATTCAGGTTATCTAGGCACGGCGCGCCGTGCCCCTACATTTTTGCCTCCGCACGACTTTTGAACCATTTGACGCGTTTGCACGAATCTATAAAATAGTGTTTAGCATTGAAAATAATTCAAAAGGTGTGCAGATGAAGAAGTATCGCTTTGAACAGTTTGCGGCGACGCGGCTTTACACGGGTGCAATCGCCTATTCGCCGGACGGCCAGCAAATCGCGCATGTCAACAACGTGACCGGGCAGTTCAACCTGTGGACGGTTCCTTCGGGCGGCGGGATGCCGCGCCAGTTGACCAGCTACAGCGACAACACCGTGCGCGCCATCGCCTGGCGACCGGACGGCCAGCAACTCCTCTTTCTGGCGGATCAGAACGGTGACGAGCAGCATCAGGTCTACGCGATTGGCGCTCAGGGTGGCTGGCCGGAACCACTCACAAACAAGATGGACGCGCAGCATTTTCTGAGCGCAGATGCGTATTCGCCGGACGGCCAGACGATTGCCTACGCGGGCAACGATGTCAACCCGATGAATATGGAAGTCATTCTGCGTAACGCGGCGACGGGCGAAACCCGCCGACCCTTCCCGGCAGGCGGCGCGATGTACATCCCAGTTGCCTGGTCGCCCAACGGTCGCTATCTGACGGCGCTCAAGCAGGTTTCGAACACCGAGATGGACATCCTGCTGCTCGATACGCAAACGAGTGCCATTGTCAACACGACCGAGCACGACGGTGACATGATTTTCGTGCCCGGCCCCTGGGCGAAGGACAGCAGCGGCTTCTACATCGCCACCAATTCGGGGCGCGAGTTCGTCGGGCTGGCCTTCTACAAAATCGCCGATCAGAAATGGGAATGGGTCGAGACGCCCGATCACGATTTGGAGAACATCACGCTTTCCAAAGATGGGCGCGTGCTGCTGTGGATCATCAATGAGGATGGCGCGTCGAAGCTCTACGGGCGCGACCTGCAAACGGGCAAGCCGCTGCCGCTGCCCACGCTGCCGATTGGTCAGGCCGACGCGATTGACGTGAACCCGGATGGCACGCGCGCCGCCCTGATCTTCACGAGTGCGGCGGAAGCGGGCAACCTCTATGAAATCGACTTGCAAACAGGCGAAATGATCGCGCTTGGACAGAGCATGATCGGCGGCGTTGATCCGGCGGACATGGTGATTCCCGAACTGATTCACTATAAGACGCACGACGGACGCGATATTCCGGCGTGGCTGTATCGCCCAAAAGGAGATTCCGGCGACGGCAGCGGCAAATTCCCGGTCATCCTGTCAATTCATGGCGGGCCGGAAGCGCAGGAACGCCCGCGCTATATGTATAACGGTCTGTACCAGTATCTGCTCAATCGCGGCTTCGGCATCCTCGCGCCCAACATTCGCGGATCGACCGGCTACGGCATCAGCTATCAAAAGCTGATTCACCGCGACTGGGGTGGTGCGGAACTGAAAGACATCGAACATGCCGCCAAGTATCTGCAAGCGCTCGACTGGGTGGACAACAACCGGATTGCTGTGTTCGGCGGCAGCTTCGGCGGCTTTGCTACCCTGAGCGCCGCCACGCGCCTGCCGGATTACTGGGCGGCAGCGGTTGATCTGGTTGGCCCGTCGAACCTGCTGACCTTCGTCAACTCGGTTCCACCCCATTGGCGCTCGATGATGCGCAATTGGGTCGGCGACGCCGAGGACGATCACGATTTGCTGGTCGAACGCTCGCCGATCACCTACGTCGATCAGATCAAAGCGCCGATGCTGGTGATTCAGGGCGCGAAAGACCCGCGCGTCAACAAGGCGGAAAGCGATCAAATGGTCGAGCGGATTCGCAAGAACGGTGGCGACGTGCGCTACTACGTCGATGAGAATGAAGGACATGGCGCAACGCGGCGCGAGAATGCGATCAAGTGGTATCGGATGGTCTCGGAGTATCTGGAAGAATATCTGCTCGACGAGCCTGCCGCTGAGTCGGTCGCCAAGGGATTCTCATGAGGCGCGCAGCAACTTTTCGCTCGCGAAGCGCGTATAATGGAGCAGAATGAGACGTGAGGAGTGAAAATCATGAGTGATCAGCCGAACGAAACGGCGAGCGAGAAGAAAGCTCCGCTCGATGAGTTTCTTCGTCACCAGCAGCGCGCGCTCGAAGAAACCGGCAAGGCCATTGACGCGCTCTTTCCGCCCGGCTTCAAGGAACACAGCGAGCAGGCAGGGCGCGAGTTCATTGGTGGGATGAAGGTGCTGGCTGATGCGGTGATCGACGGTTTGCAGAAGGCGAGCAAGGATTTCGACAAGAACTTCAACCGCAGGGAACCGCCGTCATCCGGTTCAGGCGATGCGGGCGGCGACCGTCCATCCTCGACCGGGACGACCAAAGTCAAAGTTCAGGTCGATTAGCGTAAGTCAGACACCACAGGGCGAGTCACTCGGACTCGCCCTGTTGATTCCTAATCCCACGTTTTGCGTAACTGCGCAAGGCAAAGCTCGCGAATGTCCTCGTTCGGCTGGAGCGACTGAAGCGCGGAAGTCGCTTTATAGATGTCGTTGAAGGCGCGCAGGCGCACATTTTTGATCTTGATTTGCGTCAGAATGATGGCGAACGCGCGAACGATCTGATTCTGGCCGACGATCAGGAAAACCCAGAGCAGCTTAGGATTGCTGGTGTAGATCAGGGTATCGCGCAGTTGACCAATCGAGGTCGGAAATTTGCGCACGTAGCGCAGATCGATGACGGCGTAAATCCCGCTTTCCGAGGCGTCGAGCAGGGCGATAAACCTGCGGTTGACCTCGCGGACTTCATCGAGAGTCACGACCGGAGAGAAGCGTTCGAAGATCAGGTGCTTGTCAGAAAAGGCGGTGAGTTCAATCGGCACAGCGGCATCGCATCTATATCATATCCTCATACGCCTCTATTATAATGACGAACTGTCAATCCGCTCAAGGATCACAGTTGGATCACGCTGACGCAGGTAGCTGACAGCCTCGTCGAGCGTGGCGCAAAAGGTGAACTGCGCTTGGCGGAACAGAACCTGCGAAATCATCGAAGTCACGAATTTAAGCACAGGGTTGCCGCCTGTAACAATCACGACGCTGCCGCCTTTGCCCGTTGGATCCGGTGTGAGTGCCTGTCGTATCTGGTTGAGCGACTTGGGGAAGCTGTGGACGGCTGCCATATCGATGATGCTGTGAACTGGGGCATCGCCCTCGGTCAGATAGTGCAAAAACGTCTGCTGAATCGACGTGAGTTCCTCAATCGTAACGGTGTCGTAAAAGCGCTCGTAAATGACGCGGCGGGGCTGGCGCCAGGAAATTTCGACGGACATAGGGAAATCTCCTTTAACTGACCGACGATAGGTGGGTAATGCCGATGCTATAATCAGATTAGCATACTCCCTATCACACATGAATCGAGAATTCGTATGGAAACAGGGAAAGGGATTGCTCTGCCGGATGATTTCGCGACGTGTTTGCAGGCGCAGCCACAACTGCTGCATACGTTCGAGCAGATGCGCCCCTCATGTCAGCGCGGTTATGTCGATTGGATTAACGCGGGTGACGAGCGCAAGCCACGCGATCAACGGATTGAGCGGGTGCTGGTCAAGATCGGCAAGTGGGGCGAGCGCCATCATCTGATGAATTAGCCCGTCGATCAGAAAACCAGAGAATGACGCTGATCAGCGGGCAAAGCGCCAGCGGGTCGCCCCATTCGGCTCGGCGGTGGCGATGCCAAAGGCGGTATAGAAGGTGAAGCGATAGATGTAGTACGGTGGTTTGCCAGCGCTCGGCGCATTGTAGGGAGCGGTGACCGCATCGCCCTGCACCTCGACCGGCCAACCGTGATCGCGGAAGTGCTTTGCCATTGTCTCCAGCGTCGGCGCGTCAGTGATGCGGTGCGCTTCGCCTTCGAGAGTCAGAGAAAGCCCATTCAAGCGGACTGAGATCGTGCAGTTCGGGTTCGCGGCTAAATTGCGCGACTTGCGCGTCGTCGGCCCGCTGACAAAATAGAAGTCGCCGTCGTACCACAGCGCGTAAAGCTCCGCCGAATGAGGGCGGCCATTCGGTCGTACCGTGCCGAGGAAAAAGGCGAGCGGTTGATTCGGGCTGTCTTCGAGCAGATCGTGCGCTCGGCTCCAGGGCAGCACGGCGTTGCCGTAGATGTCGAGATTGGTGGTCTTGCTCGGTTCACGGTCGGTCATTCATCCGTCTCCTGACTTTCAGCACTCGTGACACAATAGCGCATTATTGTCTCTATGTCACTGCGCAGGCAGAAGGTGACGAAACGCCGAGGTTAGCCGACGATGCGCAGATCGCCCTCGCCGTAGATTTTCCCCGGCTGGATCACAATCGGCTGGTTGGTATCGACCGTAGCGATCAGGTCGTAAGTCGTCGCGCCCGTGACGCGCACCGGAACGATCTCGCCCACTGGAAGCTGCCCCTCGACGATCACGTAGCCGTCGATCTCCGGGGCGTCGCGGTACGAGCGACCGAGACTGAGCAGATCGCCCGTCGGGTTGTCGTCCTCGTCCTCGCCCTCGCCGTGACCTTCGACCAACACTTCGAGCGTCTTGCCGATCATCTGCTGGTTCTTCTTGAGGCTGATGCCCTGCTGAAGCTCCATCAGGGCGTTGTAGCGCTCCTCTTTGACCTCATCGCTGACCTGATTGGGCAGCGTGGCGCTGGGCGTGCCGATCTCGTAGGAATATTTGAACGCGCCAACGCGATCAAATTCCAAATCCTTGACGAACTTGAGCAGGCCGTCGAACTCCGTGTCGGTTTCGCCGGGGTAGCCGACGATGAAGGTCGTGCGCACGGCGAGATCGGGCATGGCCGTCCGCATATTGGCGAGCGTCTCGTAGACCCATTCGATTTTCGCGGGACGCTTCATCCGCAGCAAGGTATCGCGATGACCGTGCTGCAAGGGAATGTCGAGATAATGCAAAATCTGCGGATGCCGCGCCATCGTCTCAATCAGTGTGGGCGTGACGTAGCCGGGGTAGGCGTACATCAGGCGAATCCACTGGATGCCGGGCGCGGCCTCGACAATCGCGTCCATCAGGTGCGCCATGCCGTCCTTGAGGCCGAGATCGTGGCCGTAGTCGGTCGTGTCCTGCGCGATCAGGATGATTTCCTTGACGCCCATCGCCTGAAGCCGCACCGCCTCGTTCACAATCGACTGCATCGGGCGGCTGACCATCGTTCCCTTGATTTTGGGGATAGCGCAGAAGGCGCAGGGGCGGCGGCAGCCGTCCGCGACCTTGAGATACGCGCTCGATCCCTGCACGCTGGCGCGCAGCACGCCGCGCTCATCCAGACCGACGACTTTGGCTTCGTCGGGCAGGTGATAGAGCGGTTCAGGGTGTTTGCGCTGGCGCAGCCGACCGACGAGATCGAAAATGTCCATCCAGCGGCGCGTGCCGATCACGCCGTCGAGTCCCGGCACTTCCTGAATCAAGTCCGCGCCGTAGCGCTGCGACAGGCAGCCCGCAGCGATCACCATCTGACCGTCGCGGCGGTTGTCTACGAGATCGCGCAAGGTGTCGATTGATTCGCGCTTGGCGGCGTCGATGAAGCCGCAGGTGTTGACGATCAGCACCTCGGCGCGGTCGGCGTCAGTGACGCCTTTCATGCCGTTCTGCGCGAGCACCTGCGCCATGCTCTCCGAATCGACGGTGTTTTTCGAGCAGCCGAGGCTGACCAGATAGTATTTGTTCTTGCGCGATGCCATTGCTTGATCTTTTCGTCTCGTGTGTGGAATGGCACTATTTTAGCAGTTTCTCTCATTAAAATTAGGGCAAGTCTGTAATCATTGAAAGATTGTTTTGGAGTGGACTATGACGCAGGATGCAACGACCGAGCGGCGCGAAATTGAAAAGCGGATGATGGATTCTACTCAAAAACTGCTAGAACTGCGCTTTAACCCGACAGAATGGCTTGATAGCCAAGCGCTCAAAACGTTTAGCGAAGCGCTGTACGAGTTGGTGCAGTTCCATGAATGGCACGGCGAGATTCGAGATACGGTGGTTGGTTTCGAGGGAATACAGGCTTATCTCACTGTGACTGGGCTGCTCAGAGACATGTTGCGCGATGAGGCAAACAGTGAATTACGCGAAAAAATGAGCGAAACGCTTGATCACATCGAGATACTGTTGCAGAAAATTATTGCTGAAGGCTACAGCAAAATGTACTGGGACGAGGAAAATCCGAGTTGTGAATAGGCCGCTCGCTACTTTCCATCTTGGGTCGCGGTTGCGCCGGGAGCAGCCTGTCGCGGCGGCAAAATCGACGTGGCGGTCGGGCTGGGCGTGATCGTC
>DASZXN010000488.1:0-7138 GCA_035545875.1 Phototrophicaceae bacterium | reverse complement strand
CGAAGCGGCGTTTGCCGCCGGGCTGCATTGGAGCCTCACCAACCTGAGTACGGGCTGGCTCTACAGCCGCGCGAAGCTGCTGCCGTACTGCGAGATGCGCTACGAGGATTTCATGGACGACCCGGTGGCGGGGCTGCGTCGAATCGAGGCAGTCTTCGGCCTCGATCTCAAGCGCTCGCGGGAAATTGTCGAGACGGACGGGATCATCGAGGTTGGGCACTCGGCGTCGGGCAACGAAATGCGCCTCGATGGGCCAACGCATCTGCGCAAACAAGCGCCGACCTGGAAAACGGCGCTGCCCAAGGCGGCACGGCTGGGCGTGCTGATCAGCGCGCCTGCCGCGTATTTGTACCATTATCCCATCAGCGACTACCGCGTTCCGTGAGTGTCCAGTTCCCGCAGCGCAGGCAGAATATCCTGTGGATGAATCCGATCTTCGAGCGCTTCAAAGACGGCGCGCGCTTCATAGGTGTGCTGGTGACTAAAAACGGCGAAGGCTGTTTTGCGGCGTTCGCCTGCATAAATGATCATCAGAATTCCGTTGACGCCTGTATTGCTCGGCACGAGCTTGACCTTTTCGATCTGCTCAATCGGAATCGCTTCTTGAGCAGGCCCAAAGATGCGAGCAAAGGAGCCGATGGGATGAATCATCACGCAGTCGGCATAGAGTTCGAGCCGCGCGTTTGTGCATTGGAGCGTCAGTTGAGGACTTGACATAATCTTCCTTCAGGACAAAATTTCACCTTCAGATGTATTGTCAATGAGTAACTGGGCTGACACCAGTGAGTTTCGTCATCGATTCGTCCACGAACTGTCATCGCTGCTAAAATCCGCATCTCAATTGCAAAAGAGGCAGTCATGTATCTGTTTGACAATGGTGTGATTCACACGCTCGATCCCGCGCATCCGACGGTAGAAGCGGTGCTGGTCGATGACAGTGGGCAGATCGCGCAGGTTGGCAAGGCGGTTGATCTGGCGACTGCGACGGTCAAACACGTCGATTTGGGCGGGCGCACGCTCATTCCCGGTCTCAACGACGCGCACGTTCACATCTGGAAGCTCGGTTTGCTGCTGACGGTGCAGATCGACGCGCGCGGCCTGCCCGACATTCCGGCGATCACGGATCGCTTTCGCGAACGTACCGGGCAGTCGCCTGCCGGGACGTGGCTGACTGGACGCGGCTACAATGAAGCTGATTTGACCGAGCATCGCCATCTGACGCGCGCCGATCTCGACGCCGCCAGCACCGAGCATCCGATTGCGCTGACGCGCACCTGCGGCCACATGATCGTCGCCAACAGCCGCGCGCTCGAACTGGCCGGGATCAACGCCAGTACGCCCAATCCTCCCGGCGGCGTGATCGTCCGCGACGAACACGGCGAACCAACCGGGCTGCTGCAAGAAACGGCGATGGGGCTGCTCAACGTCCCGTTACCGGACGATGCAACGATGGCGCGGGCGATCCGGGCGGCAATGGATCACCAACTGCGCCTCGGCATTACCAGCGCGACCGATCCGCTGCTCACGCCCGATCATCTGCGCGTTTACCGCCAATTGGAAGCCGATCATCTGCTGACGGTGCGCGTCAACGGCCTGCCGATCCGCCGACCGGATGCCGCCGTAAAGATCACTTATCCGCTGCCGGAGAAATACCTCAGCCCGACGCTGCGCATCGACACGGTGAAGTTCTTCGCCGACGGCGGCTTGAGCGGCGCGACGGCGGCGATCAGCGAGCCGTACAAGATCACGGGCGATCAGGGCGTGCTGCGCTTCGAAACCGACGAACTGATCGAACTGATGTGGGAAGCGCACGACGCGGGCTATCGTATCGGCACGCACGCGATTGGCGACGTGGCGCTCGATCAGGTCATCAGCGTCTACGAACTGCTCAACGAGCGCAAACCCGGCCTGCGCCACCGCATCGAGCATCTCGGCCTGCCCAACCTCGAACATCTGCGGCGGCTCAAGGCGATCAACGCGATTGCCGTGCCGCAGACGGTCTTTCTCCCAGCGCTCGGCACGGCCTTCCGGCGCTATCTGCCCGACGACTATTTCGAGCGCTGCTATCCGGTGCGCGCCATGCTCGACGAAGGGCTGACGGTCGCGCTTAGTTCGGACGCGCCGGTTGTGCCGGACGACAATCCGCTGCTCGGCATGAAAGCGGCGCTGGATCGGCTCGACGGTCATGGCGACCCGATTGCGCCCGCTCAGTCGATCAATGCGTTCGAGGCGCTGCACGCCTACACGATGGGCGGCGCAATTGCCAGCGGCGATCAGGACAATCGCGGCAGCATCACGCCCGGCAAGTGGGCTGATCTCGTCATCCTGAGCGGCGATCCGCTCAACACGCCGCCGGAAGTCCTGCTCGACCTTCACGTCGATCAGACTTACGTCGGTGGTCAATTGGTTTATGAACGGTAAAACAGTGGAGTTAGTCATGCAGCATCGGTCTTTCACCCGATTCGTCTTTTTCTGCCTGCTAATCGCGCTCGTGCCGATCAGCGTGCTGGCGCAGGCTCCCTTGAGCCAAACTTACACCGCGCCCGATCAGTCGTTTACGCTGAAGTACCCCGGCGGCATGACGCCTTCCTTCAATGTGTCCACGCCGACAGAGGTGCTGTTCTTCTCGGATGACCGATCCGTCCATTCGCTGGCGGTTGAGATCAAGCTGGCGACAGGCGCGACCACGCTCGACGCTGCCGCGCCAATCCTGCAAGCAGCGATCAGCGCGAAGGACACGCCCGCGATTATGACCGTCGGAGATCGGCAGGTTCTCTACGTCGAAGGCGGGCAGGGATCGTCTGATCAGGTCTCGATTGTCAACGTGGGCATTCTCTTTACGAACGGCGATCTCGCCCTCATCGTCGGCAGAACCACGCCGGATGATCTGGACGAGTGGAAATCGGTCGTGCTGTCGCTGGTCGATACGCTTACCATCCCTAATTCAGCACCCGTCGGATCGAATGAAGCTGCTGCTACCGAGGCAAGTACGGCAGAAGCAACTGCTGCCGTAACTTCGGTAGTGACCGCCGAGTCAACGGCTGTGGCGACGAACGAAGCGACCCAGCTTCCAACTGTTGAAGTGACAGCAGAGGCAACCAGCACGCCAGCGGTCATTATTGAAGTTACGGCGGAAACGACGGAGCTACCGACTGCCGAAGCAACGGCGGCGATCACCGCCGAAGCGACCGAGCTTGCCGGCGTGACCTGTCTGGTGACGGCTTCGCCCAACAACGTCAATCTGCGCGGCGGGCCGGGAACCAGCTATGATCGCACCGGGCTGCTGGCGAATGGCGAAACGACGACGGTCGATGGGCAGGCGACGGGCGACGATGGCGCGATCTGGTATCGCACCAGCGCTGATAGCTGGCTGCGCAGCAATCTGGTGATCGCGCAGGCAAGCTGCGCCAACGTGCCGACCGTCACGCCGTAAGCAGCGACAAAAAGGGCGCTGAACTTGGCTTATAATTGATTGAGGGCAAAGGAGAAGTAAACAATGGCTGATTTAATCATCGATGATGAGATGTTGCAGCGATTACAGGAAATCGCCGAACAGGAAAATCGTCCCGTCGATGATGTTCTGCGCTCAATGATGAATGAATACTGGCCTGACTTGCCGGAATTGACGCCGAAACGCAAGAGCAAATACCCGGACTGGCTGCCACGAAGTGCCGACTCGCCTGATTATGATCCGATTGATGATCTTATCGGTATGTTCGATGACAACATCACCGATCTATCAAGCATGACCAAAGAGGATGTTATGGAAGCTTATCGGAAAAAGTATGCCGATACTGATTGACACAAACGTGATTTTCGCAGCCGCATATTCCAAAGATACGAACTATCACCCGCGTCGCCACCTTTGACCGCCGCGATTTCTCGGTTTTTCACCCCACCCACTGCGACTATCTGGAACTGCTGCCTTAGCGCGGCAGCAGGAAGCGCAGCGCATCCGGCAGACGACGCGCCCAGGCTGCTTCGTTGTGCTCGCCGTCCGGCTCGACCACATATTTCACATCGACATCACGGCGATAGCCCTGCTTGAGCAGCAGCGCGTTCAGGCGGCGAGCGCTTGGCTCACGCGTGCCGTTATCGACGTAGAGCTTGCCAGCGATGAACGGCGACGACTCAACCACGCCATACATCGCGCCGCCGCCGACCCACAGCGACGGACTCATCACCCCGGCGAAGCCAAACGTCGCGGAAGCACGGAAAAAAGCATACAGGCTGATCAGCCCGCCCATCGACGATCCCATAATGCCCGTCGAGTCGCGGTCGGGGCGAGTGCGGAAATCCTGATCGATCAGCGGCTTCACCGTTTCGATGATGAATTGCAGATAGACCTCGCCGTGTCCCTGCCAGAAATGCGGGAACGGGTTGTATTCGGCGGTGCGCTGCTCGCCCGTATTGTTCAGGCCGACGACAATCGCCTCGATGCCTTCGCCTGCCAGAGCTTCCATCGTCTCATCGACCTGCCACTCGCTCCCGGCGAAGCTGGTACCGCTGTCGAATAAATTCTGCCCATCGTGCATGTACAGCACGGGATAGCGCCGATCCGAATGCTCATAGGAGGGCGGCAGATAGACCAGTACGTCGCGGCGGTTGTCTAACTGTGGACTGTAAAAATCCTGCCAGATTAACAGCTTCCCGACAACGGTGGGCGCGTGCCAGATTTCGCGCGCAGGGTAGCGCTGCCACAAGTTCAATCTAGATATGCTCCAATGTAGGCTAACGTGACTGATTGGCCGACTCGATCTGGCCTTCCTTGACCTGCCAGATGGTCGCGCGCTGGAGAAACGCGGGCGTGAAGATGTCGAGTTCGGTCGTGGTCATCAGCGTTTGCGTCGCGCCATTGATGCGATTGAGCAGGAAGGCGCGGCGCTGCGCGTCGAGTTCGGCGACGACTTCATCGAGCAGCAGAATCGGCCATTCGCCGATGCGCTCGCGCATCCACTCCAGTTCGGCTAATTTGAAGGCCATTACTGCCGTGCGCGCCTGTCCGCGACTGCCGTACAAGCCGATGTCGCGCTCATTGATGAACAGGCGCAGTTCGTCACGGTGCGGGCCGCAGAGGGTCGCGCCGCGCTGGATCGATTCATGCTGCTCGGCTTTGAGTTGCTCGGCAAACTGCGGTTCGATCTGGTCAGGGGTGAGCGAGCGCTGCAAATCCAGCCCGATCAGGTCGAAGGAGAGCTGACCGTCGCCCGCGAAGGTCGGCAGAAAGCTCGGCTGATAACGCAGCGTGAGCATCTCGCGGTTGCCGGTGAGTTCGTACTGCGCCTGCTGCGCCAGCGCTTGCAGTTCACGCAGGAAGCGCTGCCGCCCGGCGATGATCACGCTGCCGGCCTTGACTAGCTTCTCGTCCCAGAATTCGAGTTCGCGCGGGCTGCCGCGCCGCTCGGCGATGCGGCGCAGCAAGGCGTTGCGCTGCGGCAGCACCTTCTCGTACTGATCGACCGCTTCGAGATAGTCCGCATCGACCTGACCGAGCGTGTCATCGACGAAGCGGCGGCGGTCAGCGGGCGATCCTTCGATGAGCGTCAAATCCTGCGGCAGAAACAGCACGACGTTGACCAGTCCAACGATGTCCCTGACGCGCTTTTCGACGCCATTGACCTTGATCACCTTGCGAAAGCGCGAGCCGCCTTCGGGCGTGCGCTCGATCATCAGCGTGATTTCCAGCCGAGCAAGTGTGCGCTTATTTGATCCGACTTCGGCGGAGACGCGCCCGAACGGGATCGGATCATCCTCGGCGCGCCAGTGGATCAATTGGCGGTCGCTGGCGGTGTAGGGCGATTTGGCCGTCGCCAGATAGTAGATTGCTTCGAGCAGGCTGGTTTTGCCCTGAGCGTTCGCGCCATGCAGCACAACCGGCGCGTCGGTGGGGAGGCTCAACTCCAACCGGGCGTAGTTGCGGAAGTTGCTCAGGGACAGGTGTTCAATATACATGCGCGGCTCGTCAATAGAACCGTTATTCTAACCGATTTCTCCCTGAAATTCCACCCTGCGCTGGTCAGCTTGCTTTCTGGAATTAAATTATATAAAATTATAATATATACAGGATCAGGAGGAGGAAATCATGGCTGTCGCAACCGGGGCTGTGCATCATCTGGCGCTAACCGTAAAGGATACCGCGCGCTCGCAAGCGTTTTATACCCAGTTCCTTGGCTTCAAGCACATGGTCGATCTAGGGCCGAAGGTGCTGATGAGCAATGGCGCGATTGTGCTGGCGATCAATCCACCGCCCGACCCGGAAAAAGCGATTGCCAACGACGTATTCTCCGAGCATCGCATCGGCCTCGATCATCTGAGCTTTTCGGTCGGCAGTCGTGCTGATCTGGATGCGGCAGTCAGGCTGTTTGACGACAACGGCATCCCGCATGGGACGATTAACGACCTGAGTCCCTACGGTTTGCCGATTTACGTGCTGGCCTTCCGCGATCCCGACAACATTCAACTGGAACTGACTGCCCCGAAGTGATTGACGGGGTTTAAACAAGGGCAGGTTTTTAACCTGCCCCTACGGTGATGCGTGAGTGGAATTATTACCCAGCGGCGGTTGCCAGCGGGTTATGCGTCGGCGTGAAGGTGGGCGCGGTCGTGGGGCGGACTAGCGTCGCGGATGGACGCGGCGTGGCGGTCGGCGGGCTGCCCGTGCTGAGCGTCGGTACGATGGTAAAAGCAGGCTGAAGCGTCGGCGTGATCGCTTTGGACAGATCATCGACCGAGAAGTTGTCGGCGCAGGTGAAATTGGTGCGCTCGCCCCAGCCGTGCGCGCCGCCCGCCAACTGCACGCGCAGCCATTGACTCTGTGCGTCCTGCGCATCGACCACGACAATCGTGCCCTGCGGAATGGTAGCGACAATCTGATCGCTGGCGTTGGGCGAAGCGTGAAGCGCGGCGTCACCTCCGACAGCGGTACACTGCGGCGTAATCATCGGAACGGTGAGCTGCTGCTGCGCGCTTGTATCGCTGTTCTGCGCTGTCAGCGTGATCGTGAGCGGCGCGGTGGGAATCCCGGCGACCGAGACGCTGGCGGGCGCGCCGTAAGTCGCGTTGATCGGGGTGCTGGTGAAGCTGTCGAGGCCGCTGATGCTGGTGCTGGTCGCGCCGTCAGCGCTCCAACTGATCGTGA
>DASZXN010000487.1:0-15845 GCA_035545875.1 Phototrophicaceae bacterium | reverse complement strand
CCGATCCTGGGCGCCATGCAGAATCAGGATCGGCTGGTGCAGTTCCGAGAGGCGTTCGCGCACGGCGCGCGCCATGTTGTTGAGTTCAACGCCGAGGCGGACGCGCATCAATCCCTTATACGTGAGCGGATCGCTCTCCCACGCCTTATCAATTTCAGGATCGCTCGACAGGATTCCCGGCTGATTGACCTTCACAAACGGCAGCCTGGGCGCGAGCCTCGTCATGATGTTGCCGACCCAGACGAGCGCGGGCGAGACGTTCGCATCGGCGAGGACAGGCGCGCCGGAGATCACCAGCGCGTCAATTTCGTCCTGATGGCGTTCGGTAAAGGCCAGATTGATCAACGCGCCCATACTGTGACCAAGCAGAAAACGCTTTTTATTCGGCTGCGCCGCTTTGACGCGCTCGAAATACAACTGCAAATCCTCGACGAACTGATCCATGCGGTCGCAGTAGGCGCGCAGGCCGTCGCTTTGGCCGTGCCCGCGATGATCGAGCGTATAAACGGCGTAGCCGCTGGCGACCAGCCTGTCGATCACGTGGCGATAGCGTCCGCTGTGTTCGGCATAGCCGTGAACGATCAGCACCACCGCTTTCGGGTTGCCTGCGGGCAGCACCGATTCGGTGTAAATCGTCAGGCCGTCAGCGGTCTGGAAGGTGCTGATCGGCATGGGTCACTCTTTGCGGCGGATGCGCGAGTGGAAATAGCCGTACATGAAGCGGTAGAACGCTAAAGTGCTTTCCGGTTTCTGGCGATTGGCGTCGAGCTTGCGGGCGAGGCCGCTGCTGTCAAGCAGGGCTTTCGTATCGACCTTCTCGGTGATCAGGAGCATCAGTTCCGGGATGCGTTCCAGATCGATGGCAAGATCGCGCACGAGGACGCGCCGCTCGTAGAGCAGAATATCGCCCCACAGACTCTCCATCTCGCCCTGAATGGCCTGCGCGCTGATCGAAATGTCGCTGTCGGCCAGGAACGCACGCATCGCCGCTTTGATCAGGCGGCTGATCTGCTGGACTTCGCGCATCAGCATCGGCGCGGAGCGATCCGCCAGCGGGTGATTGGTGGTCAGGCGGTCGGTGCGCGCGGTCAGGCGGCGTCCACGCGCGAAATAACCACCCATCACACGGAAAATGTCAAAGACGGTCTGGGCATTGCCCTCGCCTTTGAGCAGCGCGTCAATTTGCTCGTCGCTTTCGCGGGGATGGACGCGGCGGTGCTGTTCGGCGAGCGACGTGATCACACGCACGAGATCGAGCAGCGCGGTGGACAGCCCTTTGCGCTCGGAATCGTTGAGGCCACCGTTGAGGCTGTCGAGATCGCTTAGGAGCGAGGGAATGCTGGGCAGATTATTCTTATCGACGTAGGTCAGCCCCGTGTCGTAGAGGAACTGCGCGACGGTGTGGAGCGAATAAGCGTAGTCGGCCAGTTCTTCGCCACCCATCAGGCGGCGCAGCGCGTGCGTTGCTTCGAGCTTCGCGCCGATGTCCGCGCCGAGTTCTTCACGGAAGCGCTCAATCGCGCGCGGGGCGAAGCTGTCGCTGCACCGACGGATGAAGCGGCGCAGCGCTTCGAGTGCCATCGCGCGCACGTCGTCGTCCCAGTTGAGCGCGCGATACAACTGGATCAGTGGGGCGAGACCAGCTTCACCGCGCCGCGCGGCAGCAGCAGGGACAAGGGTCGCCACGCGGGTTGTGTAATTGGTATCGCGGCGCTGCACATGGTACTGAAGCAACTGCATGATCAGGTCAAGCTGAATCGCTTCGATGATCAGGCGGTTGCTAAAGACGAGCGTCGTCAGTTCGGCGGCCATTGCCTCGATTACCGACGACCACTGATGCTGTTCGAGCGCGCCAAAATAAGCCATCGAGAGCGGCAGCGGCTTGAGTCCCTTGACGTTGAGCGTGCGCAGCGCAATCGGTACCTGTTCGACGGGCAGCGGCGTCTCTAAGAACAGGCTGCGCACCATCGCGGCGTAATTCAACTGCTTGTCGGTCGGATAGAGCAGGCGCGCCTGATGCAGTAATTCGCCGGAGAGTTCGTCGTAAGCACCGCGCGCCAGCAGGATTTGCAGCAGATAGCGCGAGCCGATCAAGCCGAGCTTAAGCAGCACTTCGTCGTCCGAGAGGTTGCGGACGATCCAGCGCAGCAGCGGATCGTAGGATTGTCCGAACGGCGACTGCGCCGCTTTGACCAGCGCCGTCAGCGCCGCGCTGTCGATCAGATCACGCCGACCGACCAGCAGTGCGACTTCGGTCAGGCGGATAATCAGCAGCGCCCGCCATTCCTCCCCAAATTCGCCCGCGACCTGCGCCAGCAATCCGGCGGGCGCGGGGTCTTTGCCACCGAGGATGTCCATCAGTACCGAGAGGCTTGGCGGTAACTTCGTCAGCAGCGGCTTGATCGAGATGAAGCGCTGCCAGCGATTGGCCGGGAGCGATCCTGCGGCCAGGACGAAGACGTTCTCGGCAAGCTGCTGATGCTGCACCGCCAGCGGCAGGGCAATCTCGATCAGGCGCGGGATGATTGGCGCAGTTTCGATGTTCTCGCTGTTGCGGCGAATGTGACGCAGGAATGCGTTGAGCGTTTCGATATGATTGCCTTTTGCCAGCGCCTCGGCATAGGCAATCGCGGCGTGCTGCGTCAGTTCGACCCAGTACATGCCGTTGAAGCCGAGCGGGTTCGAGAGCCAGCGCGTCAGCGTGCGATAGACGCGGTCAGCTTTGCCTGCCGCGAGCGCTTCGGTCATCTGCTGAAGGATGACGCGCTCCAGATCAGGCTGGCCGCGCACGACCACCGCCAGCTTATCGGCGTGCTCGATTTCATCCAGCACAAGCGCGAAGGCGAGCAGATGACGCACATAGGCCGCTTTGAGCGGATCCGAAAGCGTCGGGTCTTCCGCCAGCACTTTGGCGGCTTCCGCCGCTTCGACGGGCTGATTGTTGGTGATGGCGGTGTCGATTTTGAGGCGATACGAACCGTACTTGAGCGCCTCGGAGAGCGAATCGCCGCGCTTGATGCGCCAGGCCGCGACTGCCGTCAGCAGATTGGTCTGATCGACCACCAGCGAGGTATCGAGGCGAAGCTGACTGCGGATGAAGCGGGCGTATTCGTCTTCGGAAACTTTGCCGTCGATGCGCCCCTCGTTCCAGTGATAGACGAGCGTGTTAGGCGGCGGCGGATCGTCGGTGTAAAAGCGAATCTGCGCATCGACGCGGGTCGAGGGCAGCGTATGAGTCGCAAAGGTCACGCCGAAACGGGCTGGCGGCGGCAGCAGCGCCAGCAGCCCCTCGATGAAGCTGACTCGCTGCGTCAGGTCGGCAGGCGCGCCCTTGACGATCACCTGCACACCCTGAATGATCGCCGCCAACAGCGCCTCGATCACGTCCATCTTGTCGCGCGTGGCGGTCATCAAGGCCAGCATCGACGCTTCCTGCGCGTCCTTATCCGGCAGACCCGCCTGCGCAAGCTGAAGCAGCGGGATGGTCGAGCCGACCTGCTCGTAGACGGGCATTTGCAGTTCGACCAGCTTGCTGAGGGCTTTCAGATTGCCGCCGAGCGAGCGCAGCACATCGACGGGCATGAGGACGATGTGGCGTGTCGCCTGTCCGCGTGAGCCAATCTGCGCCTGCACCAGCAGAAACGGCGTGCTCTGCCCGCGCACCAGCGCCCACGATCCGGTCGATGCGCCGGGCATTGGCGGGACAGCGGCGTCCTGCGCCGCTTCACTGACGTGAGCGGTCTGCACGCCGGGCGAGGACGCCAAAAGGCGCAGCTCTCCCTGCGGTTTTCCCTGGTAAAATAGCTGACCGTAGTAAAAATGCTCTAATGCGTATGTAGCCTGAGACAGCACCGATCACCCTTGCTTCGATATGGCAGCGCATCAATGCAACTATAAATCAGTTGTGTATCGAAGACCAATGGCCTTGAAGTTACCAACAGCTAAATTTGTAAAAGCCCAGATTTATTATAACCCGATTGGGTGGTTCTGCTGATTGAGGATGCGAGAATGACAGCACGGAATTTTGTCCTATGGGCGGCGATATTCGGATTTCTGGGGGTGGGCGCGGGCGCGTTCGGCGCGCACGGCCTGACGATTTACTTCGCGGCGCACCCTGATCTGGAAGATATTTTCCGCACGGGCGTACAGTATCAGATGTATCACACGCTGGCGCTGATCGGATCGGCCTATGCAGTCGAGCATTATCCGGGGCGGGCGGCACGCTGGTCAGGCGTGCTGTTCGCGGCGGGGATTATCCTGTTTTCGGGGGCGCTCTATGTGTTGAGCTTGGCGAACTTGCCGATTATGGGCGCGGTCGCGCCGCTCGGTGGGTTGGCGTTTCTCGGCGGGTGGCTTTGTCTGGGAATCGCGGCGTGGAAGGGAAAGTGAACGCTATTTGCCGTGCGCTTTACGCCAGCGGCGGCGTGCCTCACGATAGGTATCTGCGGTTCGATGACCGATTTGCTCAATGCGGATGTAATTATCGGTATTGTCGAATGGTAGCTCATGAGCCTGATATTCGACCAAGCGTCTGCCGCTGGCGTAGGCGAGGGAGAAGAAAATTCGCATGGTAACTTTGATCAAATTTCCTTCTTCCGTTTCTTGATTCCATTCTATTCGCAGTCGATACCACGATGGCGCATCGTGTTCAACCCATTTGACGTTGAGAGCCATGTTCTGAGGTTCAGCCGGGTTTGTTTCCTTTGCAAGCGCGTTGAGCGCTCTCATACAGTGACGTTTGATTTCCTGATTTTCAAACAATGAAGCCGCTTCAACAGCGGCTTCATCGTTTGCTGGAATGATGCTCCATTTACTCATCTTGCTCGTCTTCGATGCCGTCAAAATTGAAAGGATTTGGCAGAGCAAGAAGTTCGTCTAATGTTCGTGGGTGTTCGTGCGACTGTTTGTAGCGTCGGCGTAGCTCACGACGCTCGGCAGGAGTCATTTCGTATTCGACAGGTAAAGGCCGAATGGCGCGGATTTTGTGTTTACGCTGCACAGCCATAAACATAACTCCTCTCATTTGCCTTATTCTATCACGAGGGAGCCTTACTTCAACTCGAACTGATCCGGTGGGCAGACGCGCAGCACACCCGCGAGTTCGTGGCCGATCATGCGCGTTTCGCCGTCGAGTTGAAGCTGAATCGGGCCGCTGAACGGCGCGCGCGAGATCAGCGTGAAGCGCCGACCCGGTTTGAGACCAAGTTCGCCCAGATAGGCCAGCTTATCGACATCGTGGGTGGCGACACGGCTAATCACGAGGTCGCTGCCCGGCTTGGACTCATTGAGCGGCTCGTCGTGGACGCGCGGCATCCGGCCTTCCGCTGAGGGAATCGGCTCACCGTGCGGACAGCGGCGCGGATAGCCTGCCATCCGTTCCATCCGTTCGACAAAGCTGTCGCTGACGGCAACGCCCAGTTCATCGGCCTGATCGTGAACTTCGTGCCAGCCAAATTTCATCACATTGACGAGGAACACCTCAGTCAGGCGATGGCGGCGGATGTTGGCGAGCGCTTCCTGCTCGCCTTTGGGAGTCAGGTAAACACCGCGATAGGGTTCGTGTTCGAGGTAACCCGCTTCCTTGAGCCGCTGCACCATGCGCGTCACGGCAGGCGCGGAGACATGCATTACGTCCGCCAGCGCAGACGTGGAAATATACGGATCGTCCTCCTGATAGTAGGCGATCCGGTAGGCTTCAGCTAAATATTCCTGCATCGCGGCGCTAACGCTGCTCATGGACGCATCACCTCAGTTACAGCCGCAATTTTTATCATGTTCATCATAAATATATCAGCCTGCGTAAAAGTTAGCAAGAGTTAAATTTGGAATTTATGTACGGTTAATCCGGCAGGGTCTCCAAATAAGCGACCAGCGCATCAATATCCCCCGGCGAAACGGTGTAAATCAGTTGATGTTTGCCGGGGAGCGTGAAGACATCTTTCAACGTTGCCGCCGAGCCATCGTGGAAATACGGCGCGCTCAACCAGAGCCAGCGCAGCGATGGCGTATCAAAGGTCGTGCCATGCTTTTCGAGCGGCGATTTGCCCGTCCCGACATCATAGCTTTGCAGATTCGTCCCGGCTGGCCCGACGTGACAACTGGCGCAGCCCTGCTGATCAAAGACCTGCTTGCCACGCGCAATCACAGCCTCGTCAAAATGGTTTGGATCGGGTGGGGCTTGCAGGGTGGTCAAATACTGGGTGAGCAGGTCGAGATCGACTGACATGCCCGCGTGCGGGTTCTCGACCATCGGCTGATCGATCAAGCCTGTGCCACCTTGCAGCCAGCGAATCTTGAGTTCCACGTCGGCCAGTTCGCTCCACGTCCCCGACCAGTTGTAAGGGACGGTTTCGGGCAAATTGTAGAGCAGCGGCGTGTTACGTGGCCCATCGGGGAAGCCTGCCCAGACGCGCCCATCCGATTGACCATCGAAATGACAGGTCGCGCAGCTTAGGCCGCTGCCCGCGCTCAGGCGCGGATCGACGGCGGAGTTGAACATCTGCTCGCCGAGCAGCACGTCGAGCGACAGATTCAGGTTGACAATCGGCAGCGTATCGGTCACGGCGAGCGATTTGGTATCAATCGTGGTGATCGTGCCGTCGAGGGCGTTATCGACGTAGAGCTTGGTGTTATCACCGTTGAGGAGCAGGCCGCGTGGGTTCGCGCCGACGGCGATATTGGCGCGGGCGAAGCCGCTGTTCAGGTCAATGACCGAAATGCTGTTGCTGCCCGCGTTGGCGACGTAGAGGCGCTGGGCGAAACGGTCGAGCGCGGCGGCGAAAGGCAGATTGACCGGACGATCCGCTGTATCGAGGGCGATCCGCTTGTCGCGCTCCAGCGACAGACTGTGCAGGTCAAGCACGTTGACGACCGGAAAAGCGGCGGTGTCGTAGGTCAGGGCGGCGTTCTGCGCGTTGAGGCGCGTCTGTGGCAGATAGGCGATGCCGCGCGTGATGTCCGGCTCGATGTCCTGAAAGAGCGCCGTATCGCTGCCCGTGCTGACCGTCTGCACCATGCGCGACTGCGGCAGATAGATCATGCTGATCTTGCCGCTCCAGAAATGGGTGATGTAGAGGAAATCACCCCAGAGCGTCAGGCCAGCGGGATCAGCGGGCACGTCAATCGTGTCGGTGACGCGCCCGGCGTTCAGATCGATGACGGCGATTTGATTGCTGCCTTCGAGCGAGACGTAGGCGGTATCGTTGCTGTTGGTGACGACGCCGTAAGGCAGCACGCCGACGGGGATCGTTTTGACGAGCGTGTTGCTGGTCAGGCTGACAATCGCCAGCGTGCCGTCGCCGTGATCGGTGATGAGCGCGCGGGTGCTGTCCGGCGTGATCGCCACCGAGCGCGGGTCTTTGCCCACTGGCACTTCGGCAATCACGCGGTCATAGGCCGGGATGAAGATCGTCACCGAATTGTTGATCATATTGACGGCGACCATCGTCTGACCGTCGCTTGCCAGCGCCAGCGTGTTGCTCGTATAAGCGCGGCTGGTATGGGCGTCCGGCAGGGCGAACAGCGGCAGCGGCGTCGGCGTGCTGTTGATCTGCGCCGCGACACCCATCGGCTGGGCAAGCTGGATCAGGAACAGGAGCAGACCGAAGGCGAACAAAAGGACGCACAGGCGCGCGCCCCAAAGGAAGAACTGCTGAGATGCCTTCGTCAACCGCATCAGCGTCTACTCCGTCGTGATCAGGCGGTCGTGCATCAGGGTGAAGGTACGGCTGCGAATCTGCTGCTTGCCGGAAGCATCGACTCCGGTAGCGACGAAGGTCAGCGTGCGCACGTCCGAGAGAGAGAGACCGCTGCGACCATCGGTTTCGAGGTTCGGGAAGGCGCGGTTTTGCAGCGGCTCGCTGTAGGTGTAGCTGAAGCTGCGCCCGTTCGCGCGCAGCGCCCCGTCCTCGATAATCAGGCCGGGTGTCGTCAGGGTGTGATAAACCTTGATCTGGTTCCAGTCGGACGGCAGCGTGAAGCTGAAATTGTACGGCGAGACAATCGGGATGATCGTGTCCATCAACAGCGGATTCCACGCGAGCGGCTGGCTGTTCTGCGGCAGCACGTAGATCGAGAACTGCTCATTCTGCGCGCCGAGGACGCTGCCTTGTGGCGCGGGCGGCGTAATCACCCCAGCGGAGGTGACACCGGTTTCCCCGACGTGAACGCCGACTGTCCAGACGCCCGGCTCATCGACCGTGAACTGGCTGGACGGATCGAAATCGTAGCCGACGGCGTTGGCCTGACTGGTGAACTGGATGACTTTGCCACTCGGCGCGGTGAAGGTGGTCGTAACGGTGGCCGGGACAGTCGGCGCGACTTGCCCGGCGACCGCGATGGTGTCGCCCACCGTCAGGCGCTCACCGGGCTGAACGCCGGTCAGGTCGATGAACATATCGACAGGCTGATTGTTGAGGGTCAGGAGCGGGCCACCATCCGGGCCGCCCGCCGATCCGCGATCCGGCGGATAGATGCGGGGCGTATCGTTGGCGGTGACGACCGCCAGCGCTCCGTAGATCGCCGTGTCGCGGACTTTGGCCTCGCGGACGACTGCGCCGCCGAACAGGAAAATCACGTCGCCAGGGGCAGTACCTTCGCTGCCAGCGCCGATTTGTCGATTGAGCGGATCGTCCTCGTCCCAACGGAGCGGCAAGCCGCCATCCTCGCCGCCAGAGACGTATTGACGCACGGTCACGTTGGGGCGCACGGCGCTGACGTAGGTGTAGCTGTCGCTGGCGGTTTGGTCGGGATGGAGCGCAGCGCTGCTGCCCCCCTCACCGATCATGGCGACAGGCATTTCGCCGGCATCAGCCAGTTGGCGCAGGGCAACGTGGCTGTCAGAAACGTAATCGGGCAGGGTGCTGGTCAGCCATTTGGCGAAATCCTGCACGCCAAGCTCCTGCACGCGGATCACCGGGCGAATCAGGCTGGCGCTCCCATCATCGACCCATAGAACATCGCCGCTGTGATAGGGGAAGTTGAGCGCGACCGGATCAGGATTGACGTTGGCGGCCTGTTCGTATTGGGGCAGGCTGAACCAGGCGGGGCGCTGATCGCTGACGACATCGGGCAGGCCACGCGCGCCGTGCGCGACGATGGTTGAATCCGGCGCGGCGATCACGCCCGCGCTGCGCACGCTCGCTGCCCAGAGACGATTCGCGGAATCCGTGTAGCGCGCCTCGTAGTCGATCACGTATTCGCCGGGCGTGTTGAAAACAAACCGCGTAGTCGGCTGGAAATAACCGTTGGAGTTGGCCTTGCCCGTGATTTTCTGCTGGATCGGCGCGATGCCGTCGAGTGGGTAGACCGTGACCATCTCGGTGATGTCTGCCGGGACGCCGGGGGACAGATGCAGCCCGAAATTGAGCGCATCACCGACCTCGAAGGGTGTGCCTGACAGCGCGCCGGGGAGCAGATCGAGCGGCTCGGCGGCGATGACGTGGTAGGTTCCGCCGCCCTGATACTGGTTGCCGAAGGCGTCGTTCAGGCTGCCCGTCAGCGTGATCTGATAGTCGCCGTAGTGGGTGAATTTGTAAGCGTTGAACTTCGGATTGAGTGTCGAGAGGCGGAATTCGTCAACGGGCGACTGCGCGCCGAAGAGCGAACGCTCATCCTGATCGGCGGTTGAAAGCTGATTTTGCACAATCCCGGCGCTGCCCAAATCATCGACCGTTCCGTCAGGGAGCGTGACCTGCGCCTGAAGCTGTCCACCGGGGAAGGTGAACGGGATCAAGGGGGCGCTGCTGTCGGCGTAGCTGTTCGAGAGTTCGTCGAGCAGATAGGGTTCAAGCGGGTAGCTGACTGGTTCGGTCGTGCCCGGCTTGAAGGGCTGGAGAATGTAGGTCGGGCTGTCGAAGCGCACGCGGTTGGAGAGCGCCGCATAGCTGCGATCTTCGTCGGGCAGGATGCCGCGACTGCCGTTGCTCGGATCGTCGGCGAAAAGCGTCCAGAGCAGGCGCACGTCGCTGACCTCCCCGATATTCAGCACCAGCGGCAGACGTGCCGGCGCTCCGCTGTCCCAGGCGATGCGATTGGCTTTGGCGGGCTGTGTGTAGCCCCGGAAGAAGGGCACATAGAGGCCGGAAGGCAAATCCGCCGGGATCATCACGCTGAAATCGAGCGGAAAGCGCACGTCGTCCGCGCCGCGAATCATCTGATAGGGCTGCGCCGCTGCTTCGCCCAGCGTGACGCTGCTGTCAAGGTTATCGATGGGCATTCCGCTCGGCGTGAGCAAGGTTGACCAACCATTATTGGTCGAAATTCCGCCGACCAGATGCACTTTGCCGTCAGCGCTGCGAGCGATGGGCTGCAAGGCCAGCACGCCGATCATCTGCGTATCGGCAGCGACAGCGCTGCTGCCGTAATCGACACTCATCTGAAGGTTGAGCGTGTCGCCGGGCAGGAATGACCGCTTGTCTGCCTGTCCCTGAATCGACCAGGTAGCGCCGTTCTGTCCGAGCGCGCCCGCCAGCGCGAATGGAGTCAGCGTTCCGCTCATGGGGGGATGAAGCACGCCGTCAGCGGCCTGCTGCTGCTTGAGGCTGGCGTCAATCGTGTCGGCGCTGATCTGCTTGCCGTCAGCGTCGAGCCAGTTGATGCTGTCGAGCGAGACCTGAGCGGGGCGCTCGACGAACGAGAGCGGGACGCGCAGTTCGATGGCGCTGGCCTGCCGCGAAGCGACGATCAGCGGGCCAAGATCGCGCTGCGCCGGGTTGACCATGACCAGATCGGCGGGCTGCGCCTGACGCGGATCGAGCGTAAGCGTGTAACTGTCGAGGTCGATGGTGAAGCGTAATTGCAGTTTGGCGTAATCAGTCGTGGCGTAGCTGCCGGAAAAAGCGACGTAGAGCGAATCGAGGTTCCAGAGCGCGTCAACGGCGCGCGTGCCTTTGTCGAAGTGCTTGGCGTCGGGATAGGCGTTCCAGTCGCTCAGGTCGCCGTCAATCGCGATCTGAGTGGTCGGCGTTGAGGCGGGAGCGGTATGGCTCAGGCTGTAGACGATCACGCCGGGGCCGCCGGGCAGCGATCCCGTGCCGTAGGTCGGCGGCGTTTGTCCCTGCGGGATTAATCGCTGTGACGAGGGGCTAATCCAGAAGGGGGTATCGCTTGTTCCCGCAATGCTGACGATGAAGCTGCCCGTCGCGCCCGCCTGCGTATAAGCGGTCGCGCCCGTGTAGAGATTGCGAATACTCAGATAAGCGCTGCTGAAGACTGCGCCGCTGCTGCCGCTGATTGTGACCGTGCCGTTATCGGCAGGCGGCGAGATCGTGATCTTCGCCAGCACGGGCGGATCGCCGGGTTGGGGCGCGCTGGGCTGCGCCTGCACGCCGGTGGCAGCAATGAACAGGAGGACGATCCAGAGAAGGCGGCGCAAATTGTAGCTCCGTTGCCAATCTGATGTTACGGAGTATAGAGAACTTCGCCGCGTCTTGCCAATTCAGCAATTGGTCATGGTCAGGTGGGCAGGAGCGGTTTTGTCGGGGCGCACCTATGAAGGTGTCTAAAAAGTCGTCCCTTCAGCCATGCTGCCCTCATCCCCCGCCCCTTTCTCCCTCACGGCTGAGGAGAGGACATGGTTGAAATTGAGAGAAAGTCTGACGCGCGGATCGTTGGTAGGGGCGGGTCTTAGACCCGCCCTCACGCGGATAAATTCGTCTCGTGACCAGCCCAATCCCAAAAGGTGTCCTTTCCGCAGCGCCCTGAGGGAGAGGGATTGAGGGTGAGGGCTTTTTCAACGCCCCCATGTGTGCGCCCTAAATCACGGGCAGACACACAGGTCTGCCCCTACGGATGAGATTGATGAGGCGACGATTATGGTCGAAAGTTGAGCCGCTCGATCAGGCTGTCGAGCGCGCGCAGCAGATCATCGGGCGCGCCGTTGTTGATCAGGAAGTAGTCCGCCAGCGCAATCGGCCCGCCTTTTTCGAGGTTTTCGATCTCCAGGTAATCGCGCTGCTCGGCTTCTGCCGTCGTCAAGGGGCGCTCGGTGCGCTCGGCGAGGCGGGCGTAGCGCAGCGCGCGCTCGCTGACAATCGCGGCGACGGTGAGTTCGCCGCCCAGTTCGGCACTCAGGGTCTTGTACTCGCTCCAACTGTAGAGACCGTCGATGACAATACAGTTCTGACGTTCGAGCGCCTGCTTCAGAATGGGCAGGGCGCGCTTGGCGATAGCGTCCATGCCTTCGTTGGCGCGAAACTCCTCGCGGACAATCCGTTCATTCTCCGGGGTGAGCAGCCAGCCGCGCCGCGAGACTTCATCGACGATGATGCTGCCAAAGCGATACTGAAAATAGCCTTTCGCTTCGAGATGACGCGCGCACAGCGACTTGCCTGCGCCCGGCATCCCGACCAGCGCGAGCGCGCGCGAGGGCGATGGGGTGCCTCGATCCACTGCGGTTTGACCTTTAGGATGTGATTTGCCAGAATTTGGGCGCATTATACACCAACAGACAACAGGCGTGAGCGGACAGGTCGGTGTTATAATCGATTCCTATGATTAATCCCGTGAATCCCTACCACGCCGACTACGGCGACACGGCGGGGCTGGCTGGCGCGCCGTTCGCGGGGCGCAAGGAAGCCTTCGCGCATCTCTACGCGCGCCTGACCGATCCGGTCAACACAGGCGGGATTCTGTTTCTCGGCGCGCAGCACATGGGCAAGAGCGCGCTGCTTCATAACGTCGATAACGTCTTCAAGGAGACGGTGGTCGGCATTTATATATCGCTGCGCCACGTGACACCGGAAAGCGAAGCCTACTGGCTGACCTCGCTGGCGGACGCGGCGACCACCGGGCTGATCGAGCATGGTTTCACCCTCAGCCGTATGTCGCAGTTGGATCCGCTGGGCGATAATCCGCGCAACTGGCTCGAAGTCAATTTCCTGCCGCAAATTCTCGGCGCGGTGCGGCGCAAGGTCGTGCTGCTGATCGACGATGCGGATCGCCTGCTGATGGCGGTTCGGGCGGGTCAGCTTCCCTCGGATTCATTTGCCTACCTGCTCAGTCTGACGCAGAAATTTCAGGGCTTTTACATCGCGCTGGCGCTCGACGCCGATTTCGAGAACGACGTGGACGAGTTCGAGCCACTGATCAAGCCGGAGGATGTGCTGCGCCTCTCGCATCTACGCCCGGATGAGACCCAATGGCTGCTGCAAGCGCCCGTGCGCGGCCTGTACTCTGTCCCTGACGAGTGCGCGCTGGCGGTGCATCGAACGGTCGGCGGCGCGCCCGGTCTGGTGCAGCACTTCGGCTACGAGTTCTTCCGGCGCTGGGAAACTGACCCTGAACTGAACGTGTTCACGCTCGAAGATGTGAAGGAGATCACGCCTTCGCTCTATCTCTATAATGAAGGCGATTACCGCGCCGTCTGGGATCGGCTGACTGCGAATGAACGGTTGGTGCTGACGGCGATCAGCGATCTGGTCTACAACGATCCGCTCGGTCGGCTGGATGCGCTGGCGATCCAAAGCTGGCTGGTCGAAACTGACTTCCCGCTCGACATCACGGCGATCAACGCGACGCTGCGCAGCCTCGAATACCGCGAAATCCTGATGCCGACGCCCAACGGGATCAGCCTGAGCGCGAGTATGATGCAGTCGTGGCTGCTGGAAAACGCGCGGCTCGGTCGGCGCACGACCGCCGCCGCGCTGAGTGACGCTGAAGGGGGTGAAGCGGACGACGAGCCGCCGCCACGCTTCGCCGTGACGCCGCGTCTGCTGCGTACGCTGTTCATCATCCTCGTGATTCTGGTGATCGCTAACATTGTAGCTTACGCCTGGGTCAACAGCGGATCACCAAACGCGCCGACCAACATTCAGCCGACGGTCACGCTGGCAAATTCCCGCTAACTAGGCGTCGGGTGTGACGCCGCATTTCCCCTGATTCACTGGGCAGGTCGCCAGAATTTTGCCATTGCCATCCTCGACTTCAAAGGTGACGCTGGCTTTGTCCGCAACCCAGAAGCGGCTGCGCACGCCTGCCGCGTACCAGGCTTCCCGCTCGAAGCAGTAGCTTGGCGTGGGAATATCGCTGAGGGCGTTGTTCCAGATCAGGTAGCAGGTGTTGGGACGGACATCGCCGAGCAGCGGCGTCGCCCACTGCGCTGAGAAGAAGCTCAGATCGCCGAGCGAAGAATGCTGCACGAACGTCCAGTCACGAATGCTCACGTCGCGGATGCTGCGGTTGACCAAAACGAGTTTATCCGCGTCGTAGATCAACTGGATAGGCGCGTCCGGGTTGACCGCTTCGGTCACGGCCTCGGTCGAAACGGCTTTGGTCGAGGCCGCAGTCATTTCGGCAGTCGCTTCGACTGTCGCGCCATCAGTCGGCACAGGCGAGCGTGTCGGCACGGCTTTGGTCGCGGGACGTGTCGTAGCGGTCGCGGCGAGATGGGTCGCCGACACATTCGCGGTGATAGCCACGATGGATACTGGCGATGGGGGAGAAGTGCTAGAAAGAGCGGCAGTCGGAACGGCTGACGCAGGCGGCAAAGTGTCGGTCGGAACTGCCACCAGAGCAGCCGAAGTTGGCGTGGCAGGCACAAGTGAGTTTCCGCGCGCGAGCAAGAAGACACTCAGGCTGATCAGGATCAGGATGATCACCACGCCGACGCCGATCCACAGTTTGCGCTTGCGCCGATGCCCCTGAAGCAGCTCGCGCGCCTTCTGCACGCGCATCTGCGAGGCGGCGACCTGCGAATCGGTGAACTGGATGGTCGGCTTACTGGTCGTCTCGTCCTTTTTGAGCGGCGGCGCGAACAGGCGCGACGGACGTGAAGGCGAACTGATGGGCAGATCGAGCGCGAGCGCTTCCTGAAGGGCTTGCGTCATCAACGCGCCGGTCTGATAGCGTTTGCTCGGCTCTTTTTCGAGCGATTTGAGGACGACCTTCTCGACGGCGGGTGAGAGCGACGGATTGAGGCTGCGCGGCGACGGTGGCGGATCGCTGAGGTGCTTGAGCGCGACGCTCATCGCCGAGGGATCGTCAAACGGGACTTTGCCCGTGAGCATCTGGAACAGCACGACGCCGAGCGAGTAGAGATCGCTCTGCGGGACGGCGTTGGCTGACGAGATCGCCTGCTCCGGCGCGATGTAATGGGCGCTGCCGAAGGTGTTGCCCAGCGTGCCTTCGGGGACACTCAGCGCGAGGCCGAAGTCGGTCAGGACGGCGCGCTCCTCGGTCGTGACCATGATGTTCGACGGCTTGATGTCCCGGTGGATGACGCCGCCCGCGTGAGCGTAATCGAGCGCTCCGGCGATGTCGTGGATGATGCGCAGCACCTGTTCGTGCGGCATGAGCGTGCCCGCTGCGACGTGATCCTTGAGGATGTAGCCGAGATCGCGGCCATCGAGAAAGACCATCGCCATGTAGTAGAGCGCGCCGACTTCCCCGAACTGGTAGACGCCGACGATGTTCGGATGATTGAGCTTGGCGACGGCGCGGGCTTCGCGCTGGAAGCGCTCGCGGTATTCGCCTTCGTTGTCCTTCGCCAGCAGGTTGGAATCAATGACCTTGACAGCGGCGTAACGCTGCAATTTCTGATCGTAGCCGCGATAGACGTGCGCCATCCCACCGCGACCGAGCATGTCCACGATCCGATAATCGCCGAGCTGCTTGCCTATCAGAGGATCGGTGAGAGACATTCCCTTGTTCCTGCGTCGCGCCAAAATGGTCAGCAGATTATATCCCGTGCGAGCGCAAATGCACTTTTAACCAAAGTATTAGAGGGTATGTGTCAGGAAGTAGAAAAGCATCAACGCCAAGGCGCAAAGGAAATAAAGAAAGGCGCAAAGAAAAGTTTTTACAACTTTTTATGATCAGTTTCGGGTGATCAACAGGCGGCTCGTCAA
>DASZXN010000486.1:0-7653 GCA_035545875.1 Phototrophicaceae bacterium | reverse complement strand
TTCTGTTTCCGCCTGCGACAGCGCATCCTCGCTCATCCACGCGAACTCGTCGTCCGCTCCGACGGCGCTCGGCGCTTCCGGTTCGGCTTCTTCGTCAGATGGCAGCGGGTTTAGCGATGACAACCAATCCGGCATATCGGCTGCCGCATCGCTCTCTGCGTCGGCTTGCGGCTCAGACTCGGAACTCGGCTCACCGTCATTCATCCACGTGAAATCATCGTCGATTGGCAATTCCGACTTCTCAGGCTGCTCGTCCGCGTCCGGCTCAACCGACGAGAGCCAGTCAGGAACATCGGACGATTGTGCTTCCGGTTCAGCCGCAGGAGCCGCCTTTGACCAGGCGAATTCATCGTCCGGCGTGCTGGTTTCCGGTGTGAACTCGGCCAGCCAATCACTGTCTTCGTCGTCCGGCGAGTCCAACGTCTGTACCGAGCCGAGGTCGAACTCTTCGGCTGGCTCTGCTTCGTCGGGCGCGAACCATTCGTCCTTTTCAGTCACGCCTGTTTCTGCGCCATCGAGTGCCGTCAGCCAATCGGGAGTATCGGTTACCGCTTTGGCTTTGTTCGGCTCGGCTGGCCCGAACTGCCTGAGCCAGTCGTCCATCTCATCATCGTCAACCAGCGCGTCATCCTGCTCATTCTTCGACCAGTCGAAACTGGTATCCTGAAGCATGGCGGTCAGACCGCGCCGAGCGCCGGGGATACCCTGCTCGACGGGCGTAGGCGCAGGTTCTTCCTGCTCGTCACGCGCAAACGCCGCCTGATCCCACGTTTGCGGCTCGGCATCCGAACGACCATCAG
This sequence comes from Phototrophicaceae bacterium, assembly GCA_035545875.1. Lineage (GTDB taxonomy): Bacteria > Chloroflexota > Anaerolineae > Aggregatilineales > Phototrophicaceae > Flexifilum. The sequence continues at coordinate 6,853 of DASZXN010000486.1, read as the reverse complement.
CAAGGCTTTCGAGGCCGAGCGCTTCATCGAGGGCGTGATCGTCGCTCAACCAGCCGAAGGAATCATCGTCGCTGGCGACAGCTTCCGACTGATCATCGACAAACTCATCCGGCGCGGAATCACGCAGCCACGCCATCGAGTCTTCTTCCTGCCCCAGCGACGCATTGACGCTGTTTCCGTTATCCAGGATCAGGTCGTCATTCGAGTTTTGCAGCCAGGCCATCGGGTCTTCTTCCTGCTGCGGCAGCGGGTTGTCACCGTCGTCACCGAACAAGTTGTCAAAAGTCGGCTGGCTGGCTTCCTCGTCTTCGACAATCTCGATGCCGCTTTCGCGCAGCCACGCCATCGGGTCTACTTCTTCAGCTTCGCCCGCCTCGAACAAAGCAGAAAGCTCGTCTGAATTCGCCTCGTCCACCTTGCCGAACAGATCGGTCAGGCCACCCGTTCGGACGGGTTCTTCTTCCTTTCTGATAGCGGCAAAGCGCTCAGTCGTTGGCACATTATTGTTGGAGAGCTTATCTGTTTTCGGCGCTGACTTGTTGAGCATAGCGCTGGCCCAGTTTGTCCACTCCGGCTCCTCGACCTTCGGAGGCGCGTTCCGGCTGTCACTTTGGGCTGGCTCGGACGGCTGAGTCGGCGTCCCAGAGGAGATTTCTGTCAGCCAATCCGGGCGCGCGCTGGTCAGCTCGCTCTGCGCAGTACGCACGTAGTCGAGTTCTTCGAGCTGGAATACGTCGTCTTCGGGTGGGTTGCCCTGTACCAGTTCGACCGCCAGATAGGGATCGACGCCTTCAAGATGATTAACGAAGCGCTGCGCGTCTGAGGGGCGACCCACCGACAGCCACAGTTGCGCCATGATCTTATTGGCTTCAAGGCAGTCGGGCAGCACCTTGAGCACTTCGAGCGCGATTTCCGCTGCTTCTTCCTCCGAGCCGTTCTGCCAGAGGATTTGCGCCAGCAGCAGCTTGAGGTCGAGCCGCTCGCTCATGCGCGTCAGCGCCGAGCGCAGGCTGTCAATCGCCTGTGTATACGCGCCGCTGCGCAGATATTGGCGCGCGACTGACGCCGAAGTGAGCTGCACTTTCAGGTTATCGACGTGGCGGTACTGGCGGTAGAGGCCGCGCAGCGCGTCGATCAGGTCTTTGTCGTTCGGGCGCTGCTCGAAAGCACGCTCCAGATGCCAGATCGCTTCATCGGGACGATTCATGCGCTCGTTGGCTTCGCTCAGGCCGAGATGCGCGAAATAATCGTCCGGGATTACGCTCAGAACGCGGCGCAAGGCTTCGCGTCCCTCTTCCCAGCGGCCATTCATGACCAACGCGCGACCGAGGTAACGATAGGCAGTAACGTTTTTCGGGAAATATTGCAGAATGTGGCGGCAGTGGTGAATCACTTCGTCAGCCGAGTTGCTGCTCAACAGGGAATTGAGCTTGGCGAAGTACTCTTTCAAACTAATCTCTGACATATTTCATCCGCCGCCTGATTAGGCTGATTAAGTTTGTTGCGTAAATTGCACGCAGTTACGATCATAGCATAACACGGAAGCAAAAATGGTTCATCTTTCGGGTTTGTGTTTTGTAATATCGGTTAGTACCTGCAAATTGCTGCACTGGCTGTTCAATCTCATTGCGCGACATGAACAAGAACAAGCCACGAGTTTTCGTATTGGTTCTCCGATCAAGAAACGTTACACTATTTAATGGTCGTTAACACGCTGAGGAGGCACGTTTAGATATGAACAAAAGACTTTTCTTAGGCTGTCTCGTCCTGGCAATTTTAGCGCTGACCGTCGCTCCGGCATTGGCGCAGGATTCGACCTTCACTTTCGGCATGGTGCTGGTCGGGCCAAAAGATGATCACGGCTGGAGCCAGGCGAACTACGAAGCGGGACAGTACATTACCCAGAACGTCCCCAATACCAAGATGCTCACCTTCGAGAGCCTGAATACGGCGGATAACCCGTCGGCTACGCTCCAAAGCGTCGTCAGCGATATGGTCGATCAGGGCGCGAAGCTGATTTTCACCACGTCCGACGACTTCCAGAACGACACGGACACGGTTGCCAAGAATTTCCCGAACGTCACGTTCATCGCCACCTCCGGCGATCACGTGCTGGCCGGAACTGCGCCGAGCAACGTCGGCAATATCATGGGTCAGGAAGAGTGGATGAAGGAAATCGCCGGATGCGCCGCCGCGCTGACGACAAAGACCGGCAGCATCGGCTATCTTGGGCCGCTGATCAACAATGAGACGCGCCGCCTGTCCTCGTCGGCTTTCCTCGGCGCACGCTACTGCTGGGAACACTACAAGAAAGGCGATCCCGCCAACCTGACCTTCACCGTCACCTGGATCGGCTTCTGGTTCAATATCCCCGGCACCACCCTTGATCCGAGCGAGGAGACCAAGACGTTCTTCGACAACGGCGCGGATGTCGTCATGTCCGGCATCGACACGACCGAAGCGCTGACCGTCGCGGGGCAGGAACAGCAGCAGGGCAAGGATGTCTACGCCGTGCCTTATGACTATTCGAAGGCGTGCGACGAAGCGCCGCAGGTCTGCCTCGGCGTGCCCTACTACAACTGGGGGCCTGCTTATGTCGATACCGTCAAAGCAGTGATGGGCGGCACCTGGAAGCAAAGCTGGGACTGGACGACGCCCGATTGGTCGAATATCAACGACCCGGATACCTCGGCGGTCGGCTTTGAAGAAGGCCCCGCGCTCAGCGCAGACGCGAAGACCGACCTCGACGACTTCATTAAGTCGCTGGCTGACTACGCGACCAACCCACTCACGCCGGACAGCCTCGCGCTGTGGGCTGGCCCGCTCAACCTGCAAGACGGGACGGCGCTCGCCCCCGCCGGGCAAATCGTCAAGCCGCTCGACGTGTGGTATCTGCCGCAGTTGCTGCAAGGCATGACTGGCGCGAGCAAGTAACGGCTTAATGAGCAACGAGTAACGAGTGATGAGGGGGTATGGTAATGCCATGCCCCCTCTTTATTTCAATTTATAGATGTGTTCGTTATTATCAGAGCGTGATCGTTAAAATTCGACAGAGCAACAATGGATATTGAACTCAGGCACATCCACAAACATTTTGGCCCTGTCCACGCCAATAACGACATCAGCTTCACCGTCAAAGGCGGGCGGATCGTCGGCGTACTCGGTGAGAACGGCGCGGGCAAATCGACGCTGATGAAGATTCTCTCCGGCTACCAGCCCGCCGACAGCGGCGACATCCTGCTCGACGGCGTGCGCGCAGCCTACCACCGCCCGGAAGCGGCGATTGCCGCCGGGATCGGCATGTTGCAGCAAGACCCGCTCGACATTCCCGCCTTCACGGTGCTGGAGAATCTGGTCTATGGGCAGCCCGGCGGCCTGTTCCTGAGCCGAAAAAACGCTCAGAAACAGTTGGGCGATCTGTGCGGGCGCTTCGGCTTCGCGCTCGACGCGGACGCGCCGATTGTCTCTCTGAGCATCGGTCAGCGTCAGCAGTTGGAGATCGTGCGCCTGCTGGCGCTCGGCATCAAAACGCTGATCCTCGACGAGCCGACGACGGGCATTTCCGCCGAGCAGAAGGATATTCTGTTCGACGCGCTGCGCAAGCTCTCGAAGAACGAAGGCATGAGCGTGCTGCTGGTCTCGCACAAGCTCGAAGACGTGATCGCGCTCTGCGATGAAGTCGTGGTGCTGCGCGCGGGTAAGCTGGTTGGGGATGCACAGATGCCCGTGACCAAAGCCGAGTTGGTGCGCCTGATGTTCGGGCAGGAGCTTGCGCCGCAAACCCGCGCGCAGGTTCCACTCGGTCAGACGGTCGTTTCCTTTGACAAAGTGACGCTGCGCGGCAAGCGCGTGACCGTCGAGAACTTCGCGCTGGATATTCGCGCGGGTGAAGTGATCGGCCTCGCCGGGCTGGACGGCAGCGGTCAGGAATTGATCGCCCGCGCCTGCGCCGGGCTAATCAAGCCGCAGCATGGCACGATCAGGATCGCAGGCAAGAATATGGCGGGCAAGCCTTACCGCGACTTCCTGCGCAGCGGCGTGGCCTTCGGCGCGGCAGGTCGTTTGGAAGAAGGCTTGATCGCTGGGCTGACGCTGACCGAGCACATCGCCCTAACGAGCAGCGACGAGGCACTGGTCAACTGGCCGCGCGCCCGCGATCTGACTGAAACGCAGTTGAAGCTCTACAACGTGCGCGGACGTTCGACCGACACGATTGAGCGGCTCTCCGGCGGCAATCAACAGCGCGTGCTGATGGCGCTGCTGCCGCAAAAACCCGTCCTGCTCGCGCTCGAACAGCCGACGCGCGGCCTCGATGTCGATTCGGCGCGCTGGATCTGGCAGCAGTTGCTTGCGCGGCGCGCGAGCGGCACCGCCATCCTGTTCACTTCGCCCGACCTCGACGAACTGGTCGCTTATAGTGATCGCATTCTCGTGTTGTACGCGGGCAAGGTCTACGAGATCGCAGACGCGGGGGCGACGACGATTGACGAACTGGGGCATTTAATCGGCGGTGATTTTCAAAAGGCTGCGCCATGAGCAAAAACCGCACCTGGTTTCAGGTGGTGTTCGCCGTTGCGCCGATTATCGTCTCGCTGGCGATCACTTCGGCGCTGATTCTGACGGTCAATGCCGACCCCATTGCCGTCTTTCAAAGCGAGTGGAACGGCGCGTTCCGCAGCCCGACCGTTTTCGCGGGCGTCATCAACTTCTGGATGCCGCTGGCGCTGTGCAGCATGGGCTTGATCGTGACCTTCACGGCGGGGCTGTGGAACATCGGCGTCGAGGGGCAAATCGGCATGGGCGCGGTCTTTGCAACGTGGGCGGCGCTGTTCGTGACGCTGCCGCAGCCCGCGCAAATTGCGCTGGAAATCGCGCTCGGCTTCCTCGGCGGCGCGCTGTGGGGAGCGCTAGTCGGCTTCCTCAAGACGCAGCTTGGCGTCCACGAGATTTTCGGCGGCGTCGCGCTCAATTCGCTGGCAAACGTGATCACGATTTATCTGGTCACCGGCCCCTGGTCACCACCGGGCGGCGCGAGCAAGCAGTCCACCGCGCCCTTCGTGACCAATGCGCTCCTGCCGCAAATCTCAGCGGATTTTCCGGTGAGTCTGCTCATGCTGATCCTGACCTTCGCCGCCATCATCGGCGTAATTCTGATCCTGCGCGGCACGCGCTGGGGCTTGCAGTTGAAAGCGACCGGCAAAAACGCGCGCTCCGCCCTGCTGCTCGGCGTGCCGACCACGCGCAGCGCCATCAGCGCGCTGATGGTCTGCGGCGGGCTGGCCGGAATTGCCGGGGCGTTCCGCGTCCTGTTCGTCTACCAAAGCCTGCGCACGCTCGTCTCTGGCGGGATCGGCTTTCTGGCGCTGCTGGTCGTGCTGCTGGTCGCAGTACGCGCGTTGTGGGCACCGCTGATCGCCTTGATCTTCGCCCTGTTTCTCGGCGGCAGCACGCGCCTCAAAATCGAACTTGGGCTGGATGAGTCGCTGGTCGGTGTGCTGCAAGGCTTGATCGTGCTGCTGGTGCTGCTGGCGAGCGGTCTGCGCCAGCGTTTATCTGAACGCGATTCTGGTAGGGGCGACCTGGCAGGTCGCCCCTACGAACAACCAATTTCTGCCGAACAGCAAGAGGCTGTCCCTCATGAGTGACGCGCTGATTAACACCCTTGCCAGTGTGGTCGCCAACGCGACCCCGCTGGTGATCGCCGGACTGGGCGAGACCATCAACGAGCGCGCGGGCGTGATCAACCTCTCGCTCGATGGTAGTCTGGCGCTCTCGGCCATGTTCGGATTCGTCGCGGCGCAGGCGTCGGGCAATCTGGTCGTCGGCCTGCTCGCCGCCGCGATCACGGGCGCGATCATCGCCCTGATCGTGGCGGTCGCGGGCATCGAGCTGCGGCAGGATCAGGTCGCCATCGGCTTCGTGCTGACGCTGCTGTGCGCCGACCTCGCTCAGTTCCTCGGCCAGAGCGTCGCCCATACCCGACCCGTCGTCGAGATGCTCAACGTGCCGATCCCGATCCTGAGCAATATTCCGGTCGTCGGGACGATCCTGTTCAATCAGGACATCATGGTCTATTTCAGCTACATCCTGATCTTCGGGACGTGGTACGTGCTGTTTCATACGCGCATCGGGTTGGCGCACCGCGCCGTCGGCGAGCGCCCGGAAGCGGCCTTCGCGCGCGGGACGAACGTCAACCGTCTGCGCTACGTCTGCACGGCGATTGGCGGCGCGCTGGTCGGAATCGCGGGCGCGGCCTATTCGCTTGGCACGAAACCGGGCTGGACGAACCCACCCGTCATGCAGGGTGACGGCTGGATCGCGCTCGCCATCGTGATTTTTGGCGGCTGGCATCCTTTCCGCGTCGTGCTCGGCGCGTACCTGTTCTCCGGGCTGCGCGCGCTCTCGTCGGCGATCCAGCGCACGCCCAGCCTGAATATCCCATTGGTACTGCTCAACGGCCTGCCCTGGGTGCTGATGATCCTGACGCTGGTGCTGGTCAGCAGCGGCGTGATCGAGCGCCTGTTGAGCGTGCTGCCGCGTCCGCTGCAAAAATGGACGCGCAACTTCCTGCGCTCCGATCCGCCAGCGGCGCTCGGCACGCGCTTCGATCCTGAAGCGAAGTGAGCATCGATTCGCTCACGCCCTACGCCGACATCAACGCCGTACTGTATGATTTCCAGCAGCAGATCGCGGTGATTCTCGGCGAATACATGGTCGGGATGTACGTCTATGGCTCGCTGGCGCTGGGCGATTTCGACCCGGCGACCAGCGACATTGATTTTGTTGTCGTGACGGACGGCGGGATCAGCGTGGATACTTTTGTCGCGCTCGACAGGATGCACGCGCAGTTCAC
>DASZXN010000485.1:0-22545 GCA_035545875.1 Phototrophicaceae bacterium | reverse complement strand
CCTCTCCCCGCTTGCGTGGGCTGAGGAAAGGACACCTTTTGGGGTTGGGCTGGTCACGAGACGAATTTATCCGCGTGAGGGCGGGTCTTAGACCCGCCCCTACCAACGATCCGCGCGTCAGATTTTCTCTCAATTTCAACCATGTCCTCTCCTCAGCTTGCGTGGGAGAGGGGGCGGGGGTGAGGGGGCGCACAAAAACGAATTTCCAAACACGCTCTTTAGTCGGCTTGGGTTTGCTAGCCGGAGGCTTCGAGCTGCTCTGGCGATCTCCGCCGAGCATTCGGACAAATAGACGATAGTTTCCTTGTGGGGGCGAGGCACGCCTCGCCCCGACGACTTTTCATCTCAAGTGCTGTATTGATCTTTCTGCGTTCCGCCCGAATCGCTGAGGGTGAGCTTGATCTGGATCGTGCTTGTGCCGCGCACGACCGTCAGCGTGACCTGATCGCCGGGTTTGTGATTATTCTCCAGATAAGTTGTCAAATCGTTGCGGGTAGCGACGGGGTTGCCGTCCACCGCCGTGATCACGTCGCCGCCGCTGATCGAATAGCCGCCGAAGCTCCGCCGGATAGTCGCGGCTTGCAATCCCGCCTGCGCCGCCGCGCCGCTGGGAGCGATCTGCGCGACCAGCAGACCCTGCTGAACGCTGTAGCCGTCAGCAGGGACTTCGTTGCCGAGTTCGACCAGATCAGCATCGAGCGAGGGATGCGGGAAATGCCCCTGACTAATCAGCACGGGCACGACGCGCGCGATCACGTTGGCGGGCACGGCGAAGCCAATGCCAACCGATCCGCCGCTCGGACTGTTGATCGCCGTATTGATGCCGACCACACGCCCATGCAGATCGAGCAGCGGGCCGCCGGAATTGCCGGGGTTGATGGCCGCGTCGGTTTGGATCGCCTGTCCAATCGTGCCGCCTGAATCGGTTTGAATCTGGCGCCCCAACGCGCTGATGATGCCGGTGGTCAGGGTGCGCTCTAAGCCGAACGGGTTGCCAATCGCGGCGACCTGCTCCCCCACCTGAAGCCGATCCGAGTCGCCCAACGTGAGCGGCGTGAGCGTGCCGTCCGGCACATCGACGTGCAGCACGGCGAGATCGTAGTAGCTGTCCGCGCCGATCACGGTCGCGGCGAGCGATGTGCCGTTTTCGAGAATCACGTTGACCTGATCCGCGCCCTGAATGACGTGATCGTTGGTGACGATGTGCCCCTGCGGATCGTAGACGAAGCCCGATCCGGTTCCCTCTTGAGGGACGACGCCGTTGAAGAAGGTTTGCACCTGCGACTGGGTGGTTACGTGGACGACGGAGGGGCTGATGCGCTGATACAGGTTCTCAACTACCTCGTCCATCGCGTCAATGGGAGCATAAACGCTGTCGGGAAGCTCGGTCGGCGTCGGCGCGGCGGTTGCGACCGCCGGCTGTGCCTGAACCCGATGCGGGCCGGTCACGGCCATCATGCTCCCGCCGAAAGCCACGCCAATCAGAAATAAAAGCGCCATTTTGATGCGCATGAGAACTGATCTCCTGCTGAATAAAGCGTAACTAGCGCCTATTGTATGCACCGTCATGTTAGGCGTGGGTGAGAGAACCGTGCGTCAGGGCGCGCGCATCCCCCGTATTGCCCAGCATCAAATTCGCGTCGAAAATAGAAAATCATTTGTCGTCGGCTGAGGCATTCGGAACTTACAATGCAGATATGCGACTTGAAAGCGCGTCAGCGCGGGCACGTGTGTAAACCTGCTGCCTGCCGATTCGTCTCCTCAAGGCGCTGTTAACCTAAGGGAAACCTATGACTCCTGCTGATTCGCTCAATGTGCTGCGTCAGTCCAACGCCCGTTTAAGCACACTGCTTGAAAATTTGAATATCGCCGTGTTTGTCGAGGATGAACTGCATCGCCTCGCCTACATTAACCACGAATTTCTCGCCCTGTTTGGCCTCACCGAGAATCCGCCGCCGATTGGCTTCGACGCGGAGGAGTCGTTTCGGCGCGGCAGCCGCTTTTTTGCCGACGCGGAAGGTTTCCTCCGCCTGACGACTGAACTGCGCGTCAGCCATGAACGAGTCGTCGGAGTGGAACTATTGTTGGTCGATGATCGGATTGTCGAGCTGGATCACATACCGATCTTCGTGGAAGGCAGCTATCAGGGAACCGTGTGGAAATTCCGCGACGTGACCGAGCGCCGCCGCGAGCAGATTCGCCTGCGCACCTATGCCGATCAACTCCATACGGTGCTGACTTCGATGCCGCTCATCCTGTGGTCGTGTGATATGAACGGCGTCGTCACCATGTCCGAAGGTCAGGGGTTGTTGGCGCTGGGCTTTCAACCGAATCAACTGGTTGGGCAATCGCTCTACGAATTCAACGCGCACCGACCGGAGTCGCTGGCGAATATTCAGCGGGCGATGCAGGGGGAAACGTTCACGGACACCACCCAGAGCGGAGATCGGTTCCTCGAAACGCGCTACGTGCCGATCTTTGCGGGAGATCGCGTGATCGGCGTGAGCGGGCTTTCCGTTGATGTCACGGAGCGACATCAGATGGAATTCGATCTGGAGGAGTCGCGCGACCGGGCATTGGAGGCTTCGCGGCTCAAATCCGAGTTCGTGGCGACGATGAGCCACGAGATTCGCACACCGATGAACGGGATCATCGGCATGTCGGAATTGATCCTCGACACGCCGCTCAACGACGAGCAGCGCGAGTTCGCCGGGATCATTCATCATGAAGCGCGCGCGCTGCTGCGCATCATCAACGACATTCTCGACTTCTCCCGAATGGAGGCAGGCAAAGCCACGCCTGATCCCGTGCCGTTCTCGCTGGAGGAAAACATCGCCAGCGTGATCGATCTGGTCAAGGCCGACGCCGAGCAGAAAGGTCTCGACCTTCAGGTCAGGCTGCCACAGAGCATACCGATGCTCTACGGCGACGGCGGTCGTCTGCGCCAGATTCTCGTCAACCTGATCAACAATGCGATCAAGTTCACCAAGCGGGGCAGCGTGCGCGTCGAAGTGGCGCTCTCCGAGCAAACAGCCAAGTCGGTACGGGTGACCATTGCCATCCACGATACCGGGATCGGCATCCCGGAATCGAAGATGGGGCTGCTGTTTCAGCCGTTCATGCAGATCGATGGCTCGATTCGTCGGGCTTACGGCGGTACGGGCTTAGGATTGGCGATTGTCAAGCATTTGGTCGAACTGCTGGAAGGAGAAATCACGGTCAGAAGCAGCGAGGGCGTGGGCACGAGCTTCACCATCTCGATTCCGTTTGCCTACTCCGGCGAAGTGGTCGCGCTGGCGCGGATGCAGACTCACATGCTGCCGCCGCTGCCCGAAGCTGCCGAGTCAAATGAGTTCATTCTGGTGGTCGATGATAATCCGATGGGGCGGCGGGTGGTGCAGGATCAACTGCTGCGTATGGGCTACCAGAACATCGACGTGGCGGAGAACGGTCAGGAAGCGATTGACAGCCTGCGCAAAGCGCCCGAACGCTATCGTCTGATCCTGATGGACTGCCAGATGCCGATTCTCGACGGCTTCGCGGCGACGCGCCAGATTCGCGCGGAGCAGTCCGAACTGGCGCTGCACACGCCGATCATTGCGCTGACCGCCAATGCAATGGCCGAGGATCGGGAGCGCTGTCTCGCGGCTGGCATGGACGATTATGTGACCAAGCCCGTTTCATTCAACGACCTCAAGGCCGCGCTGGAGCGCTGGATCAAGGGGTAAATGAAAGGCGCGGAGTCACACGACTCCGCGCCTTTTGCTCCGCGCTCTTTGCGCCGGAAATTACTTGGTTTCCATCTGCTGGATCAGGGCTTGCAAGTCCTGAGCGGCCTTGTCAACCGAGGACTGCCCATAGGCGACCTGCTGGCCGATCTGATTCAGCCCGTTGACGAACTCCTGATCGTTCGGGAGGTTCGGGTCTTGCGGGATGGTGCGATCCGCAACTGCGTCGTAGACGTGGTAAACCAGCGCATCCGTCGGCGTGGCCTGATCCGCGATGGCCTGGCGCACGACCGGCGAGGAGGGCACGCCGCGATTGGTTTGGAGGATCGCGCCTGCCGCCGGGCTGGTCACGAAGAAGTTGACGAACAGCGCCGCCGCTTCCTTGTTCTGGCTGGCCTTGTTGATGCCGAGGTACTGGCTCATCTGGATGGCGTAAGCCGGTTTGCCGCCCGCCGGGAGGGTCGTCATGCCGAGCGTGTCGGTCATCGCGGCCTGATACGCCGCGACCTGATTGCTCCAAACCAGGTCAATCGCCGCCTTGCCCGCCACCAGCGCCGAGCTATCCGGCCCGGTTTCCGTATAGGTGTAGGTGGTGTCCGCGTCGGGGATCAGCCCGTCGGCACGCATATCCGCCCACATCTGAAGCCATTTCTTACCCGTATCAACGGTCGCGTAGGATTTGCCGCCGTCGTCGGAAGTCCAGAGCGGCGTCCCTTCCTGACGATAGAAATAGCTGAGGTAGTTGGCCTGATTGGTGCTGTTGTCCACAAAGGGCGCGACGCCATCGGGCAGCTTCGCCTTCAGTTCCTTGCCGTAGGCGATCAGTTCGTCCCACGTCATGTTATCTTTCGGGAGATCGACGCCCGCCGCCTCGATCATCGTCTTGTCATACGCGAGGACGAGCGTGTTCGTGCCGAGGCTGACGGCATACAGATTGCCATCGCTCGCCGTCGCGGGGATCAGCGCGGTCTGGTCGAACTCCTCCGGCGTGTTGATCAGCAACTGCTTGCCCAGATAGCTGTTGAGCGGCTCCAGATACTGCTGATAATCCGGCCAGTTGCCGCCGAACTGAATAATGTCCGGCGCATTGCTGGCCGCAAGCTGCGTATCGAGAATCTGGAAGTGGTCGCTCGTGCCGCCATCCGGCTCACCCTTGACCGTAATCGTGGGATAGGACTGCTCGAACAGGTCAATCACCTGTTGGGTGATTTTGGCGCGGTCGTCGTTGCCCCACCAACTGAACCGGAGCGTGGCGGGCGCGCCCGTATACGCGGGCAAGCTGGCGGCGGTTTCCGTTGCGGCTTCCGTCGCGGTCTGCGCCAGCGTTGGCAGGCTGTACGCCGCGATCAGCAGCGTGAGCAGCGCCATGAGCGTAATGCTGCGAATCTTTCTCATCTTTGAATTCTCCTATTTTGTAATAGTTTATTGTGCTGACGGATAAACCCAAATCGCTTCACCTATGCTCCTTTCATAGTCGTTTTCTCCTGTTGGCCTAACCCTTTAATCCTGTCGTGGAAATGCCCTGCACGAAGTATTTCTGAAGTGTGAAGAACAGGATAAAGGCGGGAACTATCGAGAGCGTTGCCATTGCCAGCGCGCCGCCCCAGTTGGCGACCGCGCCCGCGTCGCCGACGAAGGTGCGCAGCGCCCGTGACACCGTGTACGTGTCCGGCGAGGTCAGATACAGCAGTTGGTTGAAAAAGTCATCCCACGTCCACAGGAAGGTGAACAGCGCCGTCGTCACCAGCGCGGGAACTGAGAGGGGAATGATGACGCGCAGGAAAACCCCGACTTTGCTGCATCCGTCAATAATCGCCGCCTCCTCGACCTCGGTGGGCAGCCCGCGTATGAACTGCACGAGCAGAAAGACGAAGAATGCGTCGGTCGCAAGGAATTTCGGTACAAGAATCGGCAGATACGTGCCGACCCAGCCAAAGGTGTTGAACAGGATGTAGCGCGGCACGAGCGTCACGTGAGCGGGAAGCATCAATGTCAGCAGCATCACGGCGAACCAGAAGCCGCTACCCGTAAATTTGAGCCGCGCGAAGGCGTAGGCCGCCATCGTGCAGGAGATCAGATTGCCGACAATCGCGACGGTGCAGATCAGCAGCGAGTTGGCGAAGAACGTCCCGAAGGTCGTCCCGGCATAGCCCTGCCAGCCCGTGATGTAGTTATCAATCGTGAGCGCTTTGGGGATGAGGCCGGGATCGCTGAAGATCGTATTGTTCGGCTTGAACGAGCTAAAGATCATCCAGATAACCGGATAGATCATGATCACGCCGAGCGCGATGATGAACAGATGGGTGAAAGCGTGGCGTACCGTCGTGCTTTTCACGTTATTCACCGACCCCATAGGACACCCACAGCCCCGACGACCGGAAGACCAGCGCCGTGATCACGCCGATAATCAGCAGGAGGATCCAGGCCATCGCCGACGCATAGCCCATCTCGTGGTATGTCCAGCCCTGAATGTAGAGATAGAGGGTATAGAACAGGGTCGAGTTGAGCACGCCGCCCTTGCCGCCGCCGATGATGTACGCCTGCGTAAACGCCTGAAACGCGCCGATGATCTGGATGACGAGGTTGAACAGAATCACGGGCGAGAGCAGCGGCAGGGTGATCGAGAAGAACTGTCGCACCGGAGTCGCGCCATCGACACTCGCTGCCTCGTAGAACTCTTCGGGAATCTGTTTCAGCCCCGCGAGGAAGATGATCATCGAGGAGCCGAACTGCCACACGGACAGCAGCACCAGCGTCCCCAGCGCATACTGGGGGCTGGTAATCCAGCCGGGGAGGTTGTGAAAACCGAGTGTCCCCAGGATGCCGTTGACCAGGCCATCCTTCTCGAACAGCTTGCGCCACAGCACGGCGATAGCGACCGATCCGCCCAGCAGCGTCGGGATATAGTAAATGGCGCGGTAGAACGGCACGCCGCGCAGCTTCTGCTTGAGCAGCATGGCGACGGCGAGCGCGAAAATCAATTTCAGCGGCACCGACGTGAACACGTAAGTCAGCGTCACGGTTAACGACTGGATGTAGTACGGGTCAGTGGTCATCACCTGACCGTTGAGCGCGGTGAACTGCGACACGCCCACCATCGAGCCGAACATTTTCTCGTAATTGCCTAAGCCGATCCACTGGGTGTTCGCGGGCTTGGTGAAGTCATAATTGGTGAAACTGAGCCAGAGCGAGTAACCCATCGGGTAGAGCGTCAGCACGAACAGCCCGATCAGCCAGGGCGCGAGAAACATATAAGCGACGGCATTGCGCCGGAAAAATCGGCTGATCCCGGCGGTGAACGACTCGTTCTTGAGTCTGGTTTTATAAGCGCTTTCGGCCATCAGTAAGCCCTTGCCCTGGCTGTCATCGTCTGTTCACGCTCAACATCTTGAGAAACTACCCTTGCTCCGCTGGAGCAGCCCGCCCGGTTGACTCCCGAATCATCAACTGCACACGCGCCGTCGTCACCTGCTGCGGCAGGTCAGGCTCGGCGATGCGGCGCAGCAGCAGCCGAACCGCGTCACGCCCGCTTGCTTCCGCCATGCCGGAAACGGTCGTCAGGCGCGGCATGGTGTAGCTGGAAAACGGGATGTCATCGAAGCCCGCGACCGAGAGATCGCCGGGAATGGATAAGCCGAGATCGCCTGCGGCGCGCATCACGGCAATTGCCAGCAGATCGTTGATCACCAGCAGCGCCGTCGGGCGATTCGGACGGCTCAAGAGGGTATAGGCGGCCTGATAAGCCTCCGCCATTTGATCGCCGCAGTGCATCTCGTAAGCCTCGTTGCCGGACAAGCCCGCTTCCCGCAGCACCTGTCGATAGGTTCCCAGACGGTCGAGTCCCTGCACCTCTTGAGTTACGCCGTAGATGAAGCCGATGCGCTGGTGTCCCAGTTCGAGCAGATGCTCCATCAGGGCGCGTGTGCCGCTGGAATAATCGTGGATGACCTGATCGAACTCGGCTTTGGTCGCCGTGATTTCGACGACAGGCTGCCCCGACTTGCGCAGATCGTCGGTGAGCTGCGGCAGCAGATATTTCACCGACGCGAGCAGGATAAAGCCATCGACGCGATGGCGCGTCAGTTCGCGGATCGTGTTGATTTCCTGCTCGGAGTTACGCGGCTGGCGCGACAAATGCAGGCTGTAGCCCGCTTCCAGCAGCGCGTCGGAGACGCCAGAGAAAATTTGCCAGAAATAGGGGTTTTCGATCACCGGGATGATGACGCCAATCGTTTTGGTGCTGCCGCGTGTGAGCGCCTGCGCGCGCGCGTCCGGCTCGTAGCCGAGATCGGCAATCGCCTGCATGACGCGCTGCCGCGTTTCGTCGGAGATCGGAATCTTCATGGCAGTCTGGTCGTTCAACACGTAGGAGACGGTCGAACGCGAGACCCCGGCAGCGCGGGCAACATCTTCCTGAGTAGGTCTTTTCATGAAAAAGTCTTTTGCATTATAATTTACTCACGCGCGTCAATTGACGCGCGTGAATTACACTATAAAGCGAGTTTTCAGGAACGTCAAGAGGATCACAAAGCGAAGTCGCCAGAGGCTCGAAGTTGCATTGGTGCGCAGATCGTATTTCCGCAGGGGCAAGACCTGCGTGTCTGCCCTGGATTTGGGCGCACACGCAGGTGCGCCCCTA
The DNA here is from genome assembly GCA_035545875.1 of Phototrophicaceae bacterium. Classification (GTDB taxonomy): domain Bacteria; phylum Chloroflexota; class Anaerolineae; order Aggregatilineales; family Phototrophicaceae; genus Flexifilum. Next base: position 14,178 of record DASZXN010000485.1, on the reverse strand, counting down.
CCAGAATCGATTGTTGGCATCAGGAGGCACGGTCTGTCTTTACGCGATTTCTAAGACCGACCCGTGCTCGCGCAGCGGGATGAACAGGGGGCGTTCGTCGGGCGTTTGGTTGGGGCGATGCAGCGCGAGCCGCAACTGCCCGGCGAAATCGCGGAACACCATGCAGTGACCGCCATCTCCGGCGTAGAGCGGCTCCGGGTCTTGCCGCCACGATCCCAGCAGGTCGCCAGTAGTCGAGCGCGCCACGCCGACGGTGTAGCCGCCGACGCCAAAGCTCGACCAGAGCATGAGGAGTTCGCCGTTCGCCAGCCGGTGCAGAAATGGCCCATCGGTCACGTAGCCCCGTCTGCCCTTCGAGTTGAGTTCGAGTGCCCACGCTGCTTCGGAAGCGCGGAACAGCAGATGCGGTTCTCCAACCGCTGAAGTCAGATCGGCGCTGAGGCGCAGGGCGCAGATTTCGCCGTCACCGACCTGCACCCATTCGTGACAAAAGACGATCCAGGGCTGATCGTCGGCATCGACGAACAGCGTACCGTCAAGACACTCCCAGTCGCGGGGAGTGACGGGTTCGGCACTGATCGGCAGGAACGGCCCGCGTGGGCTGTCGGCGGCGAGGATTTGCGTGCCCCGGCGTGCGCCTTCGGCTTTGAAGCTGGCGAACATGAAAGCGCGCCCGTGATAAACGTGAACTTCCGGTGCCCAGAAGTTGCGATCTGACCAGAAACCCGCCGGAGGCCGAAAGGCCGGGAAGGGGCCTGCCCAGTGTTCGAGATCGGAGCCGGTGTAGTAATCGATGCCTGTTGCCGCGTTGATCCAGGTTTCCGTGCCGATGGTTCCATAGAGGTAATACTGCCGCTCTGCCGCCATCGGCAGCACGAATGGGTCACGGATATTGATGTCGCTGTTGGTTAACATGGGCTGCTCCACCGCTGGCACTGGTTGACAGGTCACTTCCGAGATCAGTTGCGACGGATAGTATAGGATTCCCAGGCGAAAATCCAAACGACCTTTTGCCGCTTCTGGGCACCGTATTCGTGAGGAAGATTGTGAAAATTACGCATCTCAAGACGAATCACATTGACAACCCGCTGGGCTTTGCCATTGAAAAACCGACTTTTTCCTGGCTGATTGAAGACACACACGATACGGTGCAAACGGCTGCTCAGGTCATCGTCAGTGCCGACGACCAGTTCGAGCAAATCTGCTTCGACAGCGGCAGGGTCGAAGGGCGCAGCATCGACAGCCTCACCTATCGCCCGCCGCTCACGCTCAAGCCGCGCACGCGCTGTTTCTGGAAGGTGCGGGTCTGGGGCGAAAGCGAAAGCGCGGAAAGCGATCCGGCGTGGTTTGAGACGGGCAAGCTGGACGAAGGCTGGCAGGCGAACTGGATTACGCCCGATTTCGCGGATAACCGAATTCACCCGCTTCTGTTCAAGTCGTTTGATCTGCCGGCGCGCGCGGTGGCGGCGCGCGCCTACGTCTGCGGACTCGGCTTGTATCACCTGGAACTGAACGGCATCAAGGTCGGGGACGAATACCTCACGCCTGACTGCAATGCCTACGATCAATGGCTTCAGTACCAGACCTTCGACATCACCGATCAGCTTGCGGTCGGCGCGAATCTCGTGTCCGTCATGCTCGGCAACGGCTGGTACAAAGGACGCTATGGCGCGAACGGCGGCGCGGAAAATTTCTACGGAGATCGCTTTGCCCTGATCTGTGAACTGCGCATCACGTTGGACAATGGGGACGAAGTGATCATCGTCAGCGATTCGTCGTGGCAGGCGCAGCCTGCGCCCGTGATCGAGAGCAGCATCTTCGACGGCGAGACTTACGACGCGCGGATGGCGCGATCCATGTCTGCGTCCAATCAGGTTGTCGGCGTGAAACCCATCGACCTCGATAGCGCGCGCCTCGAAGCAAGAAGGTCGCTGCCTGTGTGCGTCAACGAGGAAATTAAACCCGTCGAACTGATCCACACGCCCGCCGGGGAAACGGTCGTGAACATGGGGCAGAACATGACGGGCTGGCTGCGCTTCAGGACGAACGCGCCCGCCGGGACGCGCATCCAGCTTCAGTTCGGTGAAGTGCTGCAAGACGGCAACTTCTTCCGCGACAACCTGCGCACGGCGAAGGCGGAATACCTCTACATCGCCGACGGAACGGAAGCGGTGGTCGAGCCGTTTTTCACTTTCTACGGCTTCCAGTACGTCAAAATCTCCGGCTGGGTCGGCGCTCTCAACCTCGACGATTTTACGGGCTGCGTCGTCTATTCGCGCATGGATGTGATCGGCGAAGTTGAAACCTCGAACGCGCAGGTCAACCAGTTGTTCAGGAATGCGCTGTGGAGCCAGAAAGATAACTTCCTCGACATCCCGACTGACTGCCCGCAGCGCGATGAGCGGCTCGGCTGGACAGGCGACATCCAGGTGTTCTCCGGTACGGCCTGCTTCAATCTGGATTCGGCGGCTTTCCTGTCCAAATTCGCCTACGATCTCTGGAAAGAACAGGCCAAGATCGGCGGAATGACTCCGCATATCGTGCCGATGGCGAATCTGAACAAAGGCGGCGCGACCGCGTGGGGCGATGTCGCCACGATCTTGCCCTGGAACCTGTATCAGTTCTACGGCGACACCGAGATTCTGGAGCAGCAGTTCGCCAGTATGCGCGCATGGGTAGACTATATCCGGCAGATCGACGAAGCGTCCGGCGGCAGGCGCTTGTGGACGGAAGGCGAACATTTTGGCGACTGGCTCGCGCTCGATGCGTCCGATCCAAGCTCCCGTAAAGGCGGCACGCCGCACGATTTTATCGCTTCGGCGTTTTATTGTTATTCGGCGCGCTTGGTGGCGCAGGCCGCGACTGTGCTTGGCAAGGTCGAAGTGGCGCAGACTTACGCGCGCCTGTCTGCTGAAATCAAGGCGGCGATCCAGCGGGAATACTTCACCGCAACGGGTCGATTGGCCGTACCGACCCAGACAGGCTATCTGCTGGCGCTGAACTTCGACCTCGTGCCCGCCGAACAGCGTGAGCGCGTCCAGCACGACCTGATCGAGCGGATCAAGCAGGACAATACCCATTTGCGCACCGGATTTATCGGCACGCCTTATCTATGCCGTGTCCTCTCGAACAGCGGCGCGAATGACCTCGCCTATAAGCTGCTGCTGAACGAGGATTTCCCCTCGTGGCTGTACGCGGTCAACCTCGGCGCGACGACCATCTGGGAGCGCTGGAATTCGCTCAACCCGGATGGATCGATGCGCTCGCTCAAGGCGAACGCGCCCGACTCCGACAGCGCGGCGCGCTCCGCCAAGATGAATTCGCTCAATCACTATGCCTACGGCTCGATTGTCGAATGGATGTACCGCGATATGTGCGGTCTCAACCCCGTATCAGGCGATGATAGCGTGACAGGCTTTCGCCAGGCGCGGATCGCGCCGAAACCCGATCAGGCGCTGCAATGGGCGCGCGCGCGTTACCGCTCGGCAGCCGGATGGTACGAAAGCGGCTGGCGCATTGATGAATCTGGACGGCTCATTATCGAGATCACGATCCCGTTCAATACCTCGGCCAGAGTCGTACTCCCGGACGCGCAGATCGGCGCAGTCTGCATCAACGGCCAGCATCTCGACGGTGGTGAACAGATCGGCACCCAGGTGGAATTAACGCTCGGCACAGGCCACTACCAGATCGAGTACCCCATGCCGGAAAAAAACCTTCAGCCGTAGAGCGTGTTGCCGCGCTGCCTGCCGATCACGGATGAGTGATCACGCCATATCGATTCTCTTCACCCTGAAGGTGCATTTGCCTTTCGGCTTCCGACTTCAGATTGCAGAGCAGCAATTGAATGCCGCGCTCATTTCGGCGGGTGACGGCGCTCTCCGTATGCCGCTTGAGCAGAGGATGAGGCACCTCATAATCGATACTCAGGGTGACTTCGGTGTCATCACCCTGGGGGTGAAACAGCCACCGCATGGAACCGTGCATCCCACCGCTGATATGGTAAGCCAGGCAACGATAGGCGCTGTGCTCTGTACAATCCACGAAACACTGGATATGTGACCCGGCCATTTGAATGACGCATTGAAACCTGCGCCCGCCATTCCTGAGATGTAGCACATCCGAAACCTCGATCATGCCCGAAGTAGCCCGCGCCAGGTTGATCGGATCATCAATAAAGCAAAAGATCGAGCGGATCGGTGCCTTGATCAAAATTCGTTTCTCGACTTTGACCATCATTCAATCCTCCCTCGTCTAGTGAATGACTCTTGGAGTGCGCAACTGTGGGAGTGAAACTGTGCGTCAGAGAACGCTGCATCGCCGGAGTGACCAAGCCTGCGCACGGCGTGGCACTCAACATCTGAAGGGTGACGCTATCAAACGATTACAGCGAATGGAGTGAAGCCAAACTCCTGGCACACGGGGGCTTCAATGACACGAATGGGGGTAATTCGGCCTCCTGCATGAAGTATTGGTTTTGCAGGAGCAGCGGCTCCCTCAGGCGAGGAAATATCCAAAGGAAGCGGGCGGTGATTGAGCACTTGATCTCTCCTTTCATCGACGCTCCGTTTCAGAAACGAGAGGAAGGGCTTATTCTATTTGTCTTACCTTGAAAGTAGGACAATTGACGCGCAGAAAACAGTGTCAAAACTCGCAGATTATCGTGATGTTTGTCACTTGCCCGGCGTCTGGTTGCTGACGACCTTCGGTACAGAGGACGTGCGCCGTGCGCTCGTTTTGCGCCGCTGACGGAGCAGGGTGTGGGGCCATAACGTATTATGAGTTGCTGGTATCCAGCAGTTCGTTGCGCTCATCCAGATACCTGCGAATAAGCGGGTGTCCGAACTTGCCGATGGACTGGATGACCAGGTAGGCATCGCTATCAGACGGTTTCAATGCCGACTCAAGCGGCTGTGCCCATACGGATATGCTTTCTGACGCGCTGCGCGGCACCGAATATTCCTGTTCAATCGTCAAGCAGCCTTGCGTGTAGCGAATCGCGGGTAAGCTGCTGGTACTCTGGTAGGTTTCGGTCTGGAAAAACCGCGTTTGTGTGTTCGTAAGCAGATTACAGCGCAATCTGCCGAGAACTGCGCCAAACTGCGCCGACCAGACTTCAATGGATAGTGGATCGCTCATTTCGCCGAGGAGCGTTTTCATCAAATGTGATTTAAACCGATAGTTGAATCGGTACAATTGGCAGTTACTCCCAAGCATGAAATGTCCGAGTTGCAGGAGCCGCTCGGCAATCTCCTCCGGTGACAGACATTGCCCGACGTAATAGCCTTCCAATCCAGTACCATCGATGAAAAACGGATTACGCGCTTTGCGCACAGCTTCCCAGGCCAGATAGGGGCGTTCATAGTGGCGGCTGTGGTCTATAAATTTGCTCAGGCTGAGGAAATGAAGCTGGAGATATTCGGAGATCAGGGTGCTATAAGGAACTTCCGACGCGATTGTCAGCACCTGTCGAGTGTACGCGGACATTACGGATGCGGTCTTTCTCGAACAGCATAGATCATCAGTGAAGGGGCTGCCTGATCGAATAAACGGGACGCGCCCTGTTTGAATATTCCCCTCGTCAGGGGGTGATTATGCTGACGAGGGGAATTCAGTTGCCTCCGGGGTATTCGTTGCTATCGTCAATCACTGCCCTTGCTTCCACCTGATCGTCAGGCGGTTGCGCTTTTCACCGCGTCGAACACGGGCACAAGCTCAAGGTCGTTGGCGACGCTATTCGTCCACGCCGCAATCGCCTTCCAATCGCGATAGTCCTGGTTGATATTGCCGGTGGTCAGCTTGCCGTCGTAGTTGGCGACCAGGAACCACTGCTCATGACGAGTAATTTCGTTCACGTTCAGCTTGCCGGCGAAGACACCCTGCTTGCGCAGGTCGAACGACTCAAGCAGCTTGTTGTCGAAATAGTACTTGAGCGCGTGTTTCCGCCCATTGTCTTCGAGCGCGCGAATGCACGACACCCAGAAATAGCTCGGCTTCTGGGCAAGGGCATCGGCAAAGCGATCTGTGAAGATACACATTTCCTGAAGCCACAGACCCGCATGAATAGCAGAACCCAGCACGTAGGCGTCGTAACCTTTGACGTTCTGAATATCGGCGACGTTCGCTACCGTGACTTCAGCATTGTAGGTTGAAAGTACACGTCCAATGAACTGAGCGACTTCGGCTGTCGAACCGTGCGCAGTCGCATAAGCCACGAGAATCTTCATGATCTATACTCCCGAATTCACTTCACTGTATGACTCAGAGCATAGCGGAGAACCCGCATCCGGCTCAGTAACAAACATCACCGATCCGTTGTGACGGATGACGGGTCTTAGGCAACCGGGTTGGAGCGGCGCAGGAGCAGTGTCGGCGCGGCGATGCCAAAAGCGAGTGAGCAGAGAATCAACGCCGTCCGTACCCCGTTCAGCCCAGCCGTTGAGAGAAAATCGACGGTTTGACTCCCCGTCGCGGACGTGGCTTGCAGCAAACCGATGACTGTTTGATAGGCAAATACGCCGGGCACCATCGGAATCGCGCCTGTCACGGTGAAGATGAACGCGGGTACGTCAAAGCGATTGGAGAGATAAACGCCGAAGAAGCCAACGCCGCCCGCGCCGATGAGCGTCCCGACCTCGACGGAAGCGCCGGAGTTGACGCACAAGGTACGCAGGGTATGTCCAACGGCTCCGCTGAGGAAGCAGCCGAGCAGCAGGCGTTTCGGAACGTTAAACAGCACCGCGAAACCCAGCGCCGCGACTCCTGACCAGAGCGCGTCACTCACGACCAGTTTTACGAGATCAAACCCGGTCATAATCCATTCATCCTGAGCAGGCTCATCGCCAACAGCAGCCCTAACGCGATACACGCCGCGATCACCGCACCCGTCACGCCGCGCGCGATGCCAGTCATCGGGTAGCCTTTCATCAAATCCTGCACCGAATTGATCAGCGGAACCCCCGGAACCAGTAGAAGGACGGCGGAAGTGAGCGTCAACTGGGGTTGATTACCGAGATGAAAGAGCGGCGCGATGCCCGCAAGCAGGCTGGCCGCAAACGCCGTAACGACCACGATGATAAACGGATTGAAGTAGTGCTTCTGCAATTCCTGGCGCACGAGCATCGCGCCCGTCGCCGCCAGAAACGTGATGCCCCAGATGATCGCATCGCCGCCGAAGAGACTGCTAAACGCCGCGCACGCCGCGCCGACCATCAGCGCAACCGTCCAGCGCGAATAGCCCGACTGAAAGTGGCTGATCCGCACGAGTTCGATGCGCAGTTCGTGGCGATCCAGTTCACCCACCAAGACCCGCTGGACAAGCGCGTTGACTTCAACAATTACCTGAAGGTTGACCCCCATATTGACGACCCGGCGCACCTTCGTCCGAAATTCCCCATCGCTGATCGCCGTAATCACCAACGCATTCGGGGAAACGAGAATGTCGAGCCAATTGCAGCCCAGCCCGGTTCCCAGCCGATGCACGGTTTCCTCGACCTGCTGGGACTCGGCGCCACTGTGCAGCAGCAGTTGGCCCGCCCACAGCGAGAGATCGATAACGTCACGCAGCGTCTCATAATCCAACGGCTGCTTATCGGGGGAAGGCGTTGCTTCAATCAATGGGCGTCTCATATTGAACTCGGTCACCAATGATGGTCTCAAGACCATACCCTCATGCAGCCCGCAGCCATGAAGTTAACTGGCTGCGGGCTGTAGGAAAGAGAGGGATACAACGGGAAGCGTTATCGGGCAGCTTCAAGAACTGGCCCGGCAGCGCGTACAGTCTCGGAAACGGTGTCGGCAAAGGCGGCGAAATTGTCGGCGAACATCAGCGCGACCTTGCGCGCCTGAGCGTCGTAAGCGGCTCGGTCTGCCCAGGTATTGACCGGGTTCAAGACTTCAGGCGCGACGCCGGGGCACGACACCGGGATGTGCAGGCCGAAGTATGGCTCGGTCTGCGTCGGAATTTGGGCGAGATTGCCATCGAGCGCTTCGCGGATCAGGGCGCGCGTGTCCTGAATGGGCATCCGATGGCCGACACCATACGGCCCACCCGTCCAGCCGGTATTGACCAGCCAGACATTGACCTTGTGCTGGGCGATCTTCTCGCCGAGCAGATGGGCATAAACCACCGGACGCAGCGCGAGGAACGGCGCGCCAAAGCAGGCGCTGAAGGTGGCCTGCGGCTCGGTCACGCCTTTTTCCGTCCCGGCGACACGCGCCGTATAGCCGGAGAGGAAGTGATACATCGCCTGTTCAGGCGTCAGTTTAGCGATAGGCGGCAGCACGCCGAAAGCATCGGCGGTCAGCATGATGACGTTCTTCGGATGCCCACCCACCCCGTCGAGCTTGGCGTTGGGGATGTGCGTGATCGGATAAGCGGCGCGCGTGTTCTCGGTCAGCGAAGCGTCGTTCAGATTGAGATGCCCCGTCCTGCTGTCGAAGCCGACGTTTTCCAGCACCGTCCCGAAGCGGCGGGTCGTCTCGTAGATTTCCGGCTCGGCGGTCGCGGACAGGTTGATCACTTTGGCGTAGCAGCCGCCCTCAAAGTTGAAGACGCCGTTTTCGCTCCAGCCATGCTCGTCATCGCCGATCAGAATCCGGGTCGGGTCAGCCGAGAGCGTGGTCTTGCCCGTGCCGGACAGACCGAAGAAGATCGCCACGTCGCCATCAGCCGACATATTGGCCGAGCAGTGCATCGAAAGCACCTGTTTCTGCGGCAGCAGGTAGTTGAGAATGGTGAAGGCGGACTTCTTGATTTCGCCCGCGTACTGCGTGCCGCCGATCAGCACCAGCTTCTCGGCGAAGTTCAGCGCGACAAACACCTCCGAGCGCGTGCCGTCCAATTCAGGAATGGCATGGAAACCGGGCGCTTGAATGATCGTGAAGTCAGGGACGAAGGTTTCGAGTTCTTCGTCGCTCGGCTGGATGAACATATTGTGCGCGAACAGGCTGTGCCATGCCGTTTCGGTGATCACGCGCAGCGAGACGCGGTAAGCGGGGTCAGCGCCGATGTAGCAGTCCTGAACGAACAGGTCTTTGCCCTGCACGTAAGCGAGCATCCGCTCACGCAGGCGCTCGAAGGACGTTTCCGAGATCGGGTGGTTGACCTTGCCCCACCAGATCAGGTCTTCGCTCGAAGCTTCCTGAACGACGTACTTATCCTGCGGCGAGCGCCCCGTATACTGCCCGGTGCGCACCACCAGCGGGCCGAGATGCGACAGGCGCGCTTCACTGCGGCGGATAGCCTCTTCATAGAGCTGCGGCGTCGGCAGGTTCCAGTAGATGTTGTGAACGTTGGTGATGCCGTGCGACTGCAAGCTGTAGCGTTCCTGTGCGGTTTGAGAAGTAAACATGCTGCGTTCTCCTACTTGATGTCGTGATGACAGTTTGATTATCGGTCTGTATGTAAATCCAAAACAGTGACATTGTGCCGGTTAAATGACGCCGATAGGCACCTCTTGATCGCTTACGCGCCTTTCACCAGACGGATCACGTAATCCGTGAGGGCAGCCAGTTGCTCGTCGGTCAACTGCGGATAGCCGCCCCGCGCCGGATGCGCGAACGCCGTGCGCGGGTCAGCGAGCGGATTTCCGTTCGTCAGGAACGCTAGCAGCGCAGCGCGATCCGTCAATAACGTGCTGGAGGCAATGCTGGGGCCAAAAACCCCATTACCCTTGCCGTCCGCGCCATGACAGCCTGCGCATGACCACGCATAGGCCGACTGAGCAGTAAAAGCTTGGGGCGTGACCGGAATTCGAGTGGGCAAAACGGTCGCTTGGAGAGGTGCAGCGGTCGCCACAGCAGGCGCTGTAGTCGGCGCTGTTTGAGCAGGGTTGTCGATGATCGTTTGCGTGCGGATAAAGGCAATCACGGCGCGCAATTGGTCATCGGTCAACGAGGGATTCCCACCACGTGGCGGCATGGCAACGCCGGTGGTGTTCATTGGATCGGAGGTGTCACGCCCCTTGCTGATGAACTGAAGCAGTTGCTCGTCCGTCAGGCCATGTACAAATGAACTGGCGATCAAGTTTTTGCCTAAACCGGGAATACCTTTTGCATCCGGCCCATGACAGGCGAAGCACACCGATTCGAAAACGGCCTGTCCCTGGGCGACGACTGCCGGGTCGTAAACCGTTGTCTGCTGCGCCGCTGTGGAGGTCGCGGTTGCCGTTGGAGGCAACGTGGCGGCAAGCGTCGGCGAAGCGGTCGGCAGCGCCGCCGCTATTTTCGGCTGCGGCGGTGGAGCAGGCAGCAGCAGCGCCAGCACGACCGCGAAGCAGACCAGCAAAACCAGCGCGGGAAGGAATGGCGGTACTTGCGACTCAGGCGCTCGGTGGCTCATAAACTTGATCCCCATGACGAAGAATACATCGCCATTATGCGAGTAAGCGTCCCCGCATCAGTAGTGAAGGATGTCACAAAAAGGCATGACATTCATTCCTTATCCCTTCCAGCCAGTTCAACTACTATGAAGACAAACAATCAGGCACATGAAAAAGAGGGAAATATGCAGCGGCGCGAGTTTTTGAAATTACTGGGGATTGGGGTCGGAACGGCAGGCATCGCCGGAATCGTTCGTCCTACCCAGGCTCAGGAGATGACGGATATGCCCATGCCGACTGCCGAACCGACGCAGGGCGTCGATTGGGCGGCAATGGACGCGCACCACAAAGCGGGCATAACCACCTTCCTGAACAACATCGGTCAAGACCCCCATTTCTGGCCGGACGAGCTTCAGCCAACCCTCGACAACGGCGTCAAGGTATTCGACCTGCATTGTCAGGAGACGACGTGGGATACGGGTGGCGGGACGGTGTTCCCGGCGCTCACCTACAACGGGCGCGTTCCCGGCCCGACCTTTCGTGTCGATGAAGGCGACTCGCTGCGCATCAACGTTCACAACGAGATGTCACAGCCGACGATCATTCACTGGCACGGGCTGCTTATTCCCAACAAGATGGATGGCGTGCCTTACATCACCCAAGACCCCATCATGCCGGGGGAAACCTTCACCTACGAATTCACCGCACGCAATCCCGGCTCGCATATGTATCACTCGCACATCAACTCAGTCGAGCAGGTGACGCGCGGGATGCTCGGCGCGTTTATCATCACGCCAAAAGACACGAGCCGCGAGCCGGTCGTGCAAAACGACTACGTGATGATCCTCAACGACACGACGCTGGGCTTCACGATCAACGGCAAAGGGTTTCCGTACACGCAGCCGATTGTCGCCAAGCTCGGCGATAAGATTCGCGTCCGTTATATGAATGAAGGGCTGATGATCCACCCGATGCACCTGCACGGCGTTCCGCAGATGGTGTTCGCCAAAGATGGCTACTACCTGCCGACTCCCTACATGGCGGATACCGTGCTCGTCGCCCCCGGCGAACGCTACGACGTGCTGATCGACTGCACCGAGCCGGGCGTATGGGCGTATCACTGCCACATTCTGAGCCATGCCGAAGGTCAGATGGGCATGTTCGGCATGGTTACGGCACTGGTGATCAATGAATGACCGAGCCTATGCCTGCTTGATCTAAAAGTGGGCATACCGCTCCGAAGTTGAAGAAAGGAAAGCTCATGTTCAAGCGTATTCTCGTTCCCCTCGATGGTTCGCTGCTGGCAAAGACCGCGCTCGACGTAGCCGCGCGGTTGGTCGATTCGACCTGCGAAATTCTACTCGTCAATGCCGTGCAGGATTCGGAAATCCTGAATTATCCGAGCAGCCCAATGAGTCTCAACCCGGAGTATTATCCGACGTTAGAGACACTGGAAAGCAACGCGAAACGCTATCTTGAGGAAATCGCCGATTCGCTGCGGCAGCAGGGGTATCGCGTTCACACCGTTGTAGAGGTTGGCGATGCCGCTGACTGCGTGATTCACACGGCGGACAAAGGAAACGTCGATGCCATCGTGATGTCCACACATGGACGCTCCGGCGTCAGCCGCCTGCTCTTCGGCAGTGTGACCAGCCGCGTCCTCAGCGGAGCGACCTGCCCGGTGCTGGTCGTGCCAAGCCAGGAAACCCAGCATAAGCACGAGCGGAAACTCGCCGACGTGAATTTTGCCTGACGGCGACTATTTCCGCAGGAGCAGCAGGCGGCGGCTTAACGTCGTCGTGGTTGGTTTGACAGCCTCAGCCGCCGCCTTTCCCCGTTCGCCCCAGCAGGTTTGCCGGATGTGACATATGTCATCGCTTGTTCAGTACCATCGTTCGCAGGGTGTGTTTTACGATCTCGGGTAAGAGTTGTAAGGAGAATCGCTATGCTGCACGATGTAAAAGTTCAAGACTATATGAGCACTCCCGTCGTTGCGGTTGAAACAACGACTTCCATTCGCGTCGCTCAACAACTCATGGAGGATCAGCACGTCCGCCATTTACCGGTCGTCAAGGACTTGAAACTGGTCGGTCTTCTCAGCAGCGGCGATATTCGTCGCGCTGGCCCGTCTATCGTTTCCTCCCTAAGCATCTGGGAAGCCGCGCGCCTGTGGGAGGAAATCACGGTCGAACAGGTGATGAGCAAGCACGTGACTTACGTTCGTCCAGATAGCTCGGTGACTCAGGCGGTTCAGTTGATGATGGCTTACCATTTCAACTGCCTGCCGGTGATCGATCACGAAGATCGTCCGATTGGCATTCTGACCGAAGAAGATATTTTCCGGCTGGTTATCGATAGAGCCAAAGAGGAGCTGTCGGCTTCGACGCTTGCGACGGAACACGCATCCTCTGCCGTTAGCGCCTAGCGGGTGATAGACGGCGTTCACTGCTCCAAAACCCCCGTAGTAACCGCTTCAGCCTCATCACATGCTGTGCCTTAGATGTGAAGGGGCAGGAAACTCGAAAGGAACATCAGTCATGCTCGAAAACACTCAGGTTCAGGACTGCATGACGCATCCCGCAATCACGATAATGCCGAATATGTCCCTTCGGCTGGCACAGCAACTCATGCGCGACTGCCATATTCGACATCTACCCGTTGTGAAGGACAAACAGTTGGTGGGTATTTTGAGCAGCGGCGATATTCGCCGAGCGATGCCTTCCGACGCAACCACGCTTAGCATCTGGGAGATTCGCGCGCTCTGGGATAAAGTGACGGTTGAAGAAGCGATGACGCGCTACATCGAGACGGTGAAGCGAGAAACGCCGATTCTGGAAGCCGTCCGGCTGATGGCGGAGCACCGGTTCAACAGTCTGCCCGTCGTGGACGATCTCGGTCAGCTTGTTGGCATTGTGACCGAAGTCGATATCTTCCTGCTGCTGCTGCGGGTCGCTGGCAATAACGCGCACAAGCCTGCTGAAGCAGCAAACAAACAGGCAGCGATCCCATCATGAACGTCTGCGACGTTATGACGGTTCATCCTGCCACAACAGCATCCGAGATGACGTTGCTGGAGGCGGTCGAAACCATGCGTGAGGTTGGCTGCCATCATTTGCCCGTGATTAGCGCGGAGAAGCATCTGATCGGCATCCTCAGTATGCACGACTGTGAACAGGCGTTGGGCGAGTCGCTTGAAAAATCTGGCCCCATCGTCAACCTGGCGCTGGCAAACGCGGTTCCGGTTTCGATGGTGATGACGCCCGCGCCTATCATTGTGGAGCCGGATGCTCCTGCTTATGAAGCTGCCCGGCTCATGCTGGAGCATTTCATCGGCTGCCTGCCCGTGATGCGCGGCGAGACGCTGGTCGGCATCATTACGCGCTCCGATTTGCTGATGGCGTTTATGTCCTTGAGCCGGAGAAATCTCCGCCAGCCTTACCCATGACATTCTGCGCGAGCACGCATGATGAACGACACTACAGGCAAAATCCCGAATCAGTGAGAATGATGACATCGAAGCAAGCTGATCCAACTGAGAGAGGGATACAAAATCATGAGTCTCGTCAAGACGACTACAGGCAACATCATTCAAGACCCGCCGCTGGCTCGGTTTCTGTTCAGCGACACGCGTTTCGCCTCGGTCTGGCTGGTCATTCGCGTGCTGATAGGCTACTCGTGGCTGAGCGCGGGCTGGGGCAAGCTGAATGAAGCGGCGTGGATGCAGACCGGAGCGGCGCTGCAAGGCTACTGGAGCAGCGCGGTCGCCATCCCCGCCACTGGACATCCGGCGATCACCTTCGACTGGTACCGGGCATTCATTCAGGGGATGCTGGACAGCGGCTCGTATGTGTGGTTC
>DASZXN010000484.1:0-6406 GCA_035545875.1 Phototrophicaceae bacterium | reverse complement strand
AGTTTCGGCTTCGGGTACAGGCGTTGTACTACCTTCGGTAGCCTCGGCTGCGGGTGCGAGCGTTCCACCATTCGCCAGAAAATTGGCGTACTCGTCTTCGCGCATGATGGTGACACGCAGCACCGGCGAACTTTCGCTGCCGAGGCGGATGGGAACTTCATGCGTGCCGATCTCGCGCAACTGCATCTGACTGATGCGGCGGCGGTTGATGTCGATGCCCGTCTTCTTGTTCAGTTCGTCGGCGATTTCGGTGGTGGTCACCGAGCCGAACAGTTTGCCCGTCGGTGAGGCGCGGCGGCCAAAGAACAGTTCCACGCCGTCGATCTGGCGGGCGAGTTCGTTCAGGCGGTTGTCGAGCGCGGCGCGCCGAGTCGCGGCCTGCGCACGCAGCGTCTCGGCCTGACGGAGCGCGCCGGGGGTCGCTTTGCTGGCGAGCTTCTTGGGCAGAAGCCAGTTGCGGGCGAAACCGTCGGAGACGTTGATAACCTCACCAGCGACGCCGTGCTTGTAAACGTCGGCTAAAAGAATGACCTTCATTGCTGCATCCCTCTTGAAAAACGCCAGCGGCGTTTTAATTTCGTTTGCAAAAGTGGTTCGATTATAAAACAGTGAGGAACCCTGTGCCAAGTGGCAATCCCGCTTTATAATTTTCCGCATGACAAGCCGATTCCCCAAACACCTCTGGATCGTTCTGCTCTTGGCCTTCGGCGCGTTCCTGATGAGCGCGCTGATCAGCCAGTACGTCTTTCAGCGTTTGCCGCATCTGGAAGATGAAGTGGCCTATCTGTATCAAGCCAAAATGTATGCAGGCTTCCACCTCGTCATTCCCACGCCGCAGCCACAGCGATCTTACTGGATGCCCTTCCTCGTCGATCAGGGCGGGCTGCGTTTCGGCAAATATACGCCGGGCTGGTCGATGCAGCTTGCGATCGGCGTGCTGTTAGGGCAGACGTGGATTATCAACGCCTTCTTCTCGGCGCTGACGATCCCGCTGGTTTATCGACTCGGCAAGGAAATCTTCAACCCAGACGTGGGTGTAGTCGCCGCCGCGCTGACGATGTTCTCACCGATGGCGCTGCTGCTCGACGGCACGCTGATGGGACATACCTCGGCCTTGTTCGCGGCGATGCTCTTTTTGTATGCCTACTGGCGCATCGAGCAGGGGAAACGACGCATCGCTTGGGGCATTATCGCCGGGCTATCGCTGGGCGCGCTCGTCGCCAACCGCCCGATCACGGGCGTTGCCGTTGCCGCGCCGCTGATCCTGTGGAGCGCGATTCGGCTGTTCCGGGCGCTCGCTTACGACATTCATCGGCTGCGTAATCGGGGCAAAACGCCGCCCGCTCTGCCGACGGTCGCGCCGCTGCCGAATATGATCGTCGGCGCGGGTTTTCAAGCCTCGCCCATCGGTGCTGCGGCGATGGTTTATCCGCTGCCTGAAATCACGCAGCCGAACGCTCCAACCTCCACAACCTTTGCGCCGATCCGAAACGTCCCGGTGCGCGGCTTTTTCGCTACGCTCGTCCCGCTGATCTTCCTGAGCGCCTTTACGCTGCTGATCGCCTCGACTGTGCCGATCTATAACGAGGCGGCGGTCGGCAACCCGACCAAAGACCTGTACACGCTCGTCTGGAGCTACGACACGATTGGCTTTGGCCCCTGCTGTGGGCGCGCGCCGCACGACATTGGCAAGGGCATCAATCAGGCACGCTTTGACCTGTCGCTGACGGCTTCCGATCTGTTTGGCTGGGAGCTTGGTTCGCTCAATGGGCCGGACGGCAAAATGAATCCCGTGCTGGAAGATCATCTGCTCAATCAGGGCGATTACTGGGAAATGTTCGGCCTCAGTTGGATTTTGCTGCCCTTCGCTTTGATTATCGCTTACCGCAAGAAAGCGATCTTCATCGCGCTGTGGACGGCGGTCGCCTATGGACTGGTGGTATTCGCCTACAAGTGGCAGAACGGCGCACAAATCACCGATCCGACCTTCTCGTATGCGTGGCTCGGAACGGCGCTGATCTGGCTGTATTTACCGCTGATCTTCTGGCGTGATCGCCAGCGCGCCTGGACGTGGCTGCTGTGGAGCGCGGCGATTGGCCTCGTGGTCATGCAAATGGCCTACTGGATCGGCTCGCAGCGCTACAGCACGCGCTATTTCTTCGAGGGTTTGGGCGCGATTGCCATCATCAGCGCCTTACCGATTGCGTGGCTGGCGCGGCGGCTCAAGACGGTCGGAGCCTATCTCGCCTGGTGGTCGAGGTCGATCTCGGAGGACAGCAGGGCGCTGTCCACCTCGGCGCTGGTCGCCTTGATCTGCTCGGTCGCGCTCGGCGTCGTCTTCTGGGTCGCGCCCTGGGTCAATACGCCTATCGCCAGCATCACGGGGAACAAACTGCTCTACGATCTTACAGCTTCACCGGATGCGTCAGCGAGCCTGTGGCTGATCCCGATTGCCGCTGGCGTGGGCATTGTCGGCGCGCTCTGGGCAATCCTCGATCTGACGGATCGCCGGATGCCGAAAATCGTCACGGGAGCGGCTGGCCTGATCGCGCTGGCTTACTACGCGCTGGTTTTCAGCGCCGTCCTTAAGGCTCAGAGCGGCTTCTCTCAATTCGGGATCGGCTTCTGGATCGGCGCGGCGATTTCGTTGCTTCTACTCGTTCAGGTGGCGATCAGCAATCCCGTGAATTTGCGCTTTCCGCTGGAAAGCGTTTCTGGTGGTTCCAGCCGCCGCGTGATTTACGCGCTGTTCGCGCTGGCGCTGGCTTACGGCTTCTTCACCTACAGCATCCCGCGTATTGCCGTGCTGACGGGCTACAACTTCATCAACAGTGACGTGCTGACCGATCTTCAGGCACACCGCAATGGCAGCACTCAACCAGTGCTGGTGATCGTCAACGGCTCCAGCGCGGCGTGGCGTTCGTATGGCGCGCTGATGGCGCAGACCAGCCCCTACCTCAACAGCGATATTGTCGTTGCCTGGAACTACGAAGGCGATCAGGGTGACGTGTACAAGCAGATTGTCGCGCGCTTCCCCGGTCGCCAGATCATCGAGATGAAAGCCAGCGGCAACTACGCCTGGTTTGCCGATGAACAGCCGCCGCCGCAGGTCGCCAGCGGATAATCAAAACCGGACAAATTCGTCGGGGCGCACGGCGGCTGTGCGCCCTTTTCTTGATTCTTTCCTTTGCGCCTTTGCGCCTTTGCGTTGAATCTTTTCATCTTTTAAATACCTGCGTGTGCAAAAATGCCCCTTTCGCTATAATTGCGCTCTATGACGAAACGACTCCTCATCCTCGTAACCCTGATTGCCCTGATTTGCGCCTGCGACCCGCTCGCGCCGGTGATCACGCCGACGCCGCAGATCATCATCGTGACGCCGGTGCCGACTGACACGCCGATTGCCACGTCAACGCCGGTGCCTACGTCAACACCGCTGCCGACCAGCACGCCGCAGGACACGCCGACGCCGACCGCGCTCCCGTGTTTAGCTGATGGCGGACAGATGGTCGATTTCAACGACTTCAAGAGCAAAACGGCGAACGAGAATCTGAAGTACATCGTCTACATCCCGCCGTGCTATCTGCAAACGCAGAAGCGCTATCCCTACGTGATTTTGCTGCACGGCCTCGATCAGGATGAGAAAGAGTGGGGCAACCTCGGCATTCAGAAAGCGCTCGACGAGGGCATCAAACTTGGTGCGCTCGCGCCGATGATCGTCGTCATGCCCAATTTTGGGCAGATTGGCACGCGCAACACTTTCCCGCCCGATCCGTCCTATGAAACCGTCGTCCTCAACGAACTCATGCCTGCCGTCGAGCGTGATTTCTGCACCATCAACACCCGCGATCACCGTGCCATCGGCGGGATTTCGCGCGGCGGCTTCTGGGCGTATGAGATCGCGCTGCGTCATCCTGACGTGTTCAGCGCGGTGGGCGGTCACAGTGCCGCCTTTGACGAAGGCAGCGCGCCGCCGGAGTTCAACCCGCTTGAACTGGCCTTGAACGCACCTTTCCTCGCCAATGCCAATCTGCGTATGTATCTCGACAACGGCGCGGATGATCCGTCCGGCACGAATTTGCAATTGTTCTCCAGCCGACTAAGCTCGCGTGGTATCGCGCATACCTACGTGATCAGCCCGGTCGGTGGTCACGATGATGCGTACTGGTCAGCCCATCTGCAAGACTACCTGACTTTCTACGGGCATGACTGGCCGACGCAGGTCGATACCCTGCCGAGTTGTTTGCAGCCGAGTCCGTAAAGCTGATGCCAACCCCATTTACCCATTTATATTATGCCCAGCGTCTGCTGTCCGATCCGGCTGTCCCGGCGGGGCAGCGAGCGCTCCTCAAGGCGCATCGGAGCGCCTATCTGCTCGGCAGCGTGGTCGCGGACGCACACGGGCTGGCAGGCATGAAGCGCGAAGATACTCATTTTTACGCCTTTGACCGCCCGATGGAAGATCATCCCTGGCGTGTCATGCTCAAGCAGTATCCGACGCTTGCCGCCGCGACCGACCCCGACTGGCGGTCGTTTCTGGCAGGCTACGTCGCCCACCTGTCGATGGATGAAGTCTGGTCGCTGCAAATTGTTGGGCCAGAGTTTGCGGATCGGGACTGGGCGCCGCGCCCGCAGCGCTTCATCGCGCTCCATCTGCTGCTGATCACGCTCGACGAGCGCGACCTCGCGCGGCTCGATCCGGTGCTCAACTGCCTCTTAAGCGAAGCGAGGCCGAATCGCTGGCTGCCCTTCCTCGACGATCACACTCTGCGCGAATGGGACGACCTGATCTATCGCCAGATCAGGCCGGGCGGCGCGAGCGAAACGCTCTCGGTCTACGGGCTGCGCCTGCAAAAGACGCCCGAAGAACTGCGCGCGCTGCTCGATGCGCCGGAGCGGATGCACGATGATGTCTGGGCAAACGTCACGCCGGAAACGACCGCTCGTGTCGAAGCCACGATGAACGATCACGCCCGTGCGCAGATGATTGCCTACCTGAATGAGTCGAAGCGAAAAAGCGCGACACAAAGCCGCAAAGCCGCAAAGTAAAATTGGGTTTGCCGTAGACGAAACGCTGCTGATCTCCTAAAATCGTCGGCATGAAGAAAAGCCAACACCCACAAGTCCGCTAGCCAGCGCTCGCTGGCACAACTCCACCTCGTTCAGCCTCATCGACCATGAGGCTTGCTTTCAATTTCGCATATTCACCAACGATCATGGAGTGAGGATATTGAACACCCTCTTTGAACTACCCAAATCACAATTTCAGCGCGTGAAGCCGCTGTTTGCGCAGGCGCGTTTCGACCAACCCTGTTACGCCGCCGTGTTTGAGGGCACGCAGTCGGCGCGCCTCTTTGTCGATGATGCTAACGTGCCGACCGCCGCGCTAATGTGCCGCAGCTATGACTATTTTATCGCCGGGGCGGTCGATCCCGCCCTGCGTCAATTCATCAAAGACGCGCCCGAAGAAGCCGAGGTGTTCGGCTCATTTTACGGCTGTGTGCCGCTCAATGACGCATGGATGTTCGCTTTGCGCGCCGATGCGCCGCTGGAGGTGATCGGTCGGCTCAATTTTCAATGGGAGCCGGGAACGCCTGTCTACGACTGGCGCTCCAAAGTCCCGGAGAATGGCCGGATCGTTCCGGTAGATCGCGCGCTGGCCGAGCGGTTGGATCGAGAAATTTATCCGGTGCCGTTCGTGCTGTTCGACTGGGGCAGTTACGACGCTTACGAGCAGTATGGTTTTGGCTACGCGCTGCTGATCGGTGATGCTATCGCCAGCACTATCACGGCGATTTGCGTGACTCAGCGCCATGCCTTGATCAGTGTTGCTACCGAGCCACAGTTTCAGCGGCGCGGCTTTGCCACTCTGATCGGTGCGCGTTTCATCGAAGAGACGCTCCGGCGCGGCCTGCTGCCGGTTTGGGACTGCGACGACTTCAACGTCGGCTCGGAACGGGCGGCGCGGCGGCTCGGCTTGGTCGAGGACACGCCCTTTGTCGAATTGGCCTTTGCTGATCGCGCCAGGCCGCAGCAGTCGCGCGGATTATGGTTTTTCGAGCGTGAGGATGACGGTGTGATTGTGTGGAATAAGATCGACTAGGTGCTGTGTAGGGGCGTCTCGTGATTCCCCTCTATCCCCGACCCTTTCGCGCGAACAAGTTCACGCTGCGCAAGCAGGGAGAAAGGGAGAATCGAGAGCCAGTTTTTACCCCTCTCCCCGTTTACGTGCTGAGGAGAGGACATGGTTGAAATTGAGAGAAAGTCTGACGCGCGGATCGTTGTAGGGGCGGGTCTAAGACCCGCCCTCACGCGGATAAATTCGTCTCGTGACCAGTCCAATCCCAAAAGGTGTCCTTTCCTCAGCCGTTTACGTGGGAGAGGGGCAAGGGGTGAGGGGGTGTCT
>DASZXN010000483.1:0-1986 GCA_035545875.1 Phototrophicaceae bacterium | reverse complement strand
TCAGCAGCAATAAACGCCTGCTCACGACCTCCGGCGATCTCGACAACCGCGTGTTTACGCTCACGCCGGATGGCCGTGAACTGCTGTTCAGCCGCAAATCGTCCGATCCGACCTTTTTCAATCAACTGTGGATAGTCGGCGATACGACCAACGTCAACGCCGAACCCGTCGAACTGCGCCCACAGAATGTCCTCTACGCCGACTGGGTTCCCGGTCAGCAGAATACCATTAGCTACTCCGGCGGCGAGATCACCGACAACAGCCCCGGCTGGCAGGCTTACAACGACTTCTGGATTATGCGTATTGATCCCAACACAGGCGATTCGGTCAATGCGCGGCAACTGGTCGATAAGTCGAGCGGATGGCTGAATAGCTGGTGGGGGACGAACTACCAGTGGTCGCCCGACGGCTCGAAGCTGGCGTGGGTACGTGCCGATTCGATGGGGCTGGTCGATACCTCGACAGGCGAATTCAAGACGCTGCTGACTTACCCGATTTTCAGCACGCGTCAGCCCTGGTCGTGGCGCGCGACCGTCTCGTGGTCGCCCGATGGCAGCCTGCTGCTGACGCAGATTCACGGCGCGCCGATTGGCAGCGAACCCGCCGAAACCAGCCCCGCTTTCCACGATGTCGTCACCAATGTGACGGCTGCCTTCAGCGCCAATGTCGTCCAGAACGCGGGCATCTGGTCAAAACCCAAATACTCGCCGCTGATCGGCAGCGGCGACTCAGCGCACGGTTCCATCGCCTATCTGCGCGCGCGCGATCTCTCCAACAGCATCAGCCAATCGGCGGAATATGATCTGGTCGTCGCCGACCGCGACGGCAGCAACGCGACAGTCGTCTTTCCGCAGTCGGGTCAGCCCGGCATCACCGCCGACGCGCCGTACTTCACCTGGAGTCCCGACGGCACGCAAATCGCCTTCATCTATCAAGGCAACCTGTGGGTCGTCGATGTTCAGTCGGCGGTCGCGCACCAACTCACGCTGGATCAGGGCGCATCCAACCCCGTCTGGACGCAATGAAGCGGCAGGCGCTGATCTTCATCGTCACGCTGGCGATGCTGGCGGGCAGCCTCGTCGCTGCGGGAGCGACCTGGCGCGACCGCAGCGCCAATCTGCGCGGCTACGTCGATGCGACGCAGGATTCAAACCTGCCCTTTCGCGTGCCGCTGCTCGGCGTCAACGCCGACCTGACGCAGTACACGCCCGATCAGCTTCCGCATCAGCTTGATTTGATGCGGCAAGCACACATCACCTGGGTGCGTCAGTTCTTCCGCTGGGATGAGATCGAGCCGCAGGCAGGCGTCTATCAATGGGACAAATGGGACGCGATTGTCAAGCCATTCGCGGACGATCCTGATCTCAAGCTGGTCGCTGTACTGATCGATTCGCCGGATTGGGCACGTCAGCAGAATACCCAAAACACCGCGCCACCGAGCGATCCGGCGACCTTTGCCGCCTTCGCCCACGATTTCGCCGAGCGCTATGGCAGCACGATTGACGAGTATCAAATCTGGGATGAGCCGAATCTTAAGATGGCATGGGGTAATCGACCGCCGAGTGCGGTGGATTACCTGGCGCTGCTGCGTGCGAGCTACAACGCGATTCACGGCGCGGACACGACCGCCACCGTGATCGCGGCTGGGCTTGCGCCGACGGTTGAGCAAGGCCCAGACAACCTCAGCGACATCACTTACCTAAACGACCTCTACGCGCTCGGCGCTGCGCCCTATATGGATGCGGTTGCCGCGAAACCTTATGGCTTCAACGCTTCACCGGATGATCGCATCATCCGTGACGATACGCTCAATTTCTCGCGGATCGTCGCGCTGCGCGAGATCATGGTCAGGAACGGCGACGGCGCGAAAGCGCTCTGGGCGAGCGACTGGGGCTGGAATAGTCTGCCGAGTAACTGGTCAGGTCAGCCGTCAATTTGGGGCAGCGTTAGCAACCAGCAGCAGGCCAGCGACACGCTCGCCGCGCT
>DASZXN010000482.1:0-4236 GCA_035545875.1 Phototrophicaceae bacterium | reverse complement strand
ACGTGATCGGTATTTGGGAATTCGCCGCCTTCAAGGATGCGCCCTTCAAGTGGGACGTTCAACTTGAGCCGGGCATGGCGAACAAGGCGCATCACTTCTTCGCCAACGGCATCGCCGTTTCCGCTAACACGCCGAACCCCGACGCCGCCGAGAAGTGGGCGGAATACTTCACCTCCAGCGAAGAAACCGCGACCGTCCGCGTTCAGACCGGCTGGGAACTCCCCGCGCTCAACAATCCGGCCTATTTCCAGGATTACCTCAAGCAGACGCCACCCGATAACCGGCAGGCCGTGTTCGACGCACTCCAGACCGCCGTCGAGCCGCCCGTGATCGCGCAGCAGACCCAGATGGAAGACGACATCACCAACCTGCTCGGTCAGGTAGCCGATGGCACGCTCACGTCGCAGGACGCGCTCGATCAGGCCAAGCAGCAGTTGGATGCGCTGCTCAAGCAGTCGTAACGAGCAACGCGTGAATCGTAGGGGCGCGATAGATCGTGCCCCTATCATGTAACCACATCGTTCGATGAACGTCAGGCGTTACCGCAGGGGCATGGCGCGCCATACCCCTACAAATTCCGCCGTGTATCATTGTAGGGGCAGGTTTAAAACCTGCCCCTACAAAATCCGTTGTTACCCTCTATCCCCGTTTTGAATTGAGGCCGCATGACCGAAATCATCCATACCCCGTTTGGGCAGGAACATCCCTACGAGCAGTTGCCCGAAGAACGCTTTCCGCGCCGCCCTCACGCGGGCGAGTCGTTCACCGTCGGCATCGTCACGCGACCACCGGGCGCGGCGCAGCAGGTCATCGTCCATACGGCGATTGATGGCACGCCTGCCGCTTCGATTCCCGCCGAGCGCCTGACCGCATGGAAGCCCGAACTCGAAATGGGCGTCGGCGCGGAGTACCTCGAACGGGTCGTGAAAATCGATCAGGACGTGTGGCAAGCCAAATTAATCGCCCCGGCGGATGGGCAAACCCTGACGTACCGAATTGAAGCGGACGGGGAAATCGGAAGTGAACATACGCTCATCGGCGCAGACTGGCATACGGGAGGCGGCATTAACGTCCAAACCCGCGCCGATGGTCAACTCGAAATGCGCCTCTCGCGTTCGGGACAGACAATTTCCGCGCCCGATTTGCCCTCTATTCAGTCGCTCGAATGGTTGAGCGATGGCTCTCGCGTCCGTATTGCTTTCGCCTGTGGCGCGGACGATGCCTTTTTCGGCTTCGGCGAGCGCTACAACGCCCTCAATCAGCGCGGCAACCTCATGGACATCCGCGTTTACGAGGAGTACAAAAATCAGGGCAAGCGCACCTATATGCCGATCCCGTTCCTGCTCTCGTCGGCGGGCTACGGCGTCTACGTGCAGAGCAGCCGCTGGATGCAGTTCGACCTGACCGCGCCGGATCGTTGGACGCTCGAAGCCGATTTGGGCGACGATGGCGATCTCCGGCTGATCTGGTTCAAAAGCGATGATCCGCTCGACATCATCAGCGCCTTCACACGCCTGACCGGGCCAGCGGCGCTCCCGCCCGATTGGGCCTTCGGTCTGTGGATGAGCGCCAACGAATGGAACTCGCAGGCGCGCGTCTTGCAGGAAGTCGCCGCCTCAGAAGCCAACGGCATCGACGCTTCGGTGCTGGTGATCGAGGCATGGAGCGACGAGACGACCTTCTACATCTGGAACGATGCGCAGTATCAGGCGAAATCGGGTGCTGACGGCTTCCGCTACGGCGATTTCACCTTCCCGCCCGGTGGCAAATGGCCTGATCCGAAAGCGATGGTCGATACGCTCCACGAGCACGGCCTCAAGCTGATTCTGTGGCAAATTCCCGCCGTGAAAGTGCTGGAAGTGCCGCACGCCCAGCACGAAGCGGATCGCGCCTATTTCGAGCAGGCGGGCTTCGGCGTTCACGAACCGGATGGCAGTCTCTACCAGATTCGCCCGTTCTGGTTTCGCGGCGGCTACCTCTGGGACGTGACCAATTCCGCCGAGCGCGCCTGGTGGCTCAATAAGCGCGCCTATCTGCTCGACGATCTGGGCGTGGATGGCTTCAAAACCGACGGCGGCGAACACCTATGGAGCACGCAGGTCGTCTTTCACGATGGTCGCTCCGGCGCGGAAGTCTGGAACGAGTATCCGCAGCGTTACAGCGAAGCTTACTATCAGTTCGTCAATCAGCGCCGACCGGGATTGGTGTTCAGCCGCGCCGGATTTACCGGATCGCAGCGATCTCCGGCACACTGGGCAGGCGACGAAAACTCGACGTGGGACGCCTTCCGCCACACGCTTCTGGCGGGCTTGTCGGCGGCGATTTCGGGGATTTCGTTCTGGGGCTGGGACATCGGCGGCTTCAGCGGCGCGCTCCCCTCGGCAGAACTCTATCTGCGCGGCGCGGCAATGGCGACCTTCTGCCCGATCATGCAGTATCATGCCGAATTCAATCAGCACCGCGAGCCATCGAATGATCGCACGCCCTGGAATATGCAGGAGCGCACCGGCGACACGCGCGTGATCCCGACCTTTCGCTTCTTCACCAACGTGCGCCGCAATCTGCTCCCGTACATCTGGCAAGAAGCGCAGTATTCCGCGCGGACGGGTCAGCCGATGATGCGCACCCTGAAATTATGGCATCCCGCCGCCTCGGACTATCAGTATTTCTTTGGGCGCGATCTGTTGGTTTGTCCAGTGGTTGAGGAAGGCGCGCGGGTGTGCGACTGCTACCTGCCGCCGGGAATGTGGTTCGACCTGTGGACAAAACGGGCGTATCAGGGCAATGAAGTCATCAGCGTGCCTGCCGCTATCGATCATATTCCCATATTCGTCCGGCAAGGCAGCCGCATCCCGGTTCGCTTCGGCGCATCGGCTGAATGGGGCGAGCCAGTTTCGTTCGGCACGGAGCCAACCGCCGTCCTCGATTTTTGAGCGAAGCCGCCGATCTCGTTCCCAGCTATATACCAACGAGTCACCCTGGGCAGGCTGGCTCGTTGGTATTCAAGCGAGCGCGTTCTGGTGTTCAGTAGATTGCTCTTTCCGAGAGGCTCTGAGCAGTCGTGATCGGCAGCATGATCCGAATGGCCGTCCCGCGCCCAACCGAACTATCCACGTGGATCGTTCCGCCATGCGCTTCCACTGCCCGCTTAACAATCGTCAGCCCGACTCCGGTGCCGGGTGTCGAGCCGACGTTCGCGGCACGATGAAAAATCTCGAAGAGATGTTTCAAATCTTCTTCAGGAATACCGATCCCATGATCGCGTACGGTGATCAGCACCCTGTCCTCCTGATCCACAAGATCAAGCTCAACCGCTTCATTGTCCGAGGAATATTTCACGGCGTTGGAAAGCAGATTCGAGATCACCTGACGCATCAGCTTGGGATCGACATTCATTCTGAGGCCGCGCAGGTCAGAGGTGAACTGAAGGGTGCGGTTGGGCGCTGTCAACTGGATTTCATCGACTAAGCTCTTACAGAAAGCCTCAAAATCCAGTTCAATCGGTTTCGCCTGAACGCCAACCACCTCGGATTTGCTGAGAAACAACATATCTTCGAGCAAATCTGTCAACCGCTTGACCTGCGCCTGAATGCGATCCAGATGTTCCAGCTTCTTTTTGTCATTCATCCGGTCGCTAAAGTGCTTCAGGAGATCGCTTGAACTGAGGATCGACGACAGCGGCGTTCGGAATTCGTGCGAAACCATCGAGACAAAGCGCATCTTCAGCATTCCCAATTCTTTTTCGCGCTCCAGCGCCGAGCGCAGGTCTCTTTCGGCCTGTTTGCGCAGCGTGATGTCGCGGAAGCAGCCGATTATCTGCGCAGGTTCTCCATCCGACATCGGCGCGAAATCGGCTTCGGCGTCGAAGGTGGAGCCATCCTGACGCACGCAAACCAGTTCAGTTCGTTCGCCGATGCTACTATCACTAATCGAGCGCACAATGCGAGCGAACGTATCCACACTATCCGAATCTACGAGAGACAACAGGGAGATCAGGGTCGCTTTTTCAGATGAAAAGCCAAACAGCGTGGCGAAAGCGGGATTAATCTGCTCGACTGTTCCGTCGGCGTCCAGAAGAATGATCGCGTCGCCTGTGCTTGCCAAAATGCTTTCGATGCGTTCCTTCGCGCGCCGGAGCAGTTCCGTTCGTTCTGCGACCCGCTGCTCAAGCTCCTGCGCGTGCGTCCGTATTTGTTGATCGAGGTGCGCTTTGTGAAGCGCGATTGCCAACTGGTC
>DASZXN010000481.1:0-33159 GCA_035545875.1 Phototrophicaceae bacterium | reverse complement strand
GATGGAAGGTCATAAAGGGTCGCAATGAATCGTAGGGACACGATTTATCGTGTCCGCTCCATCGGACGGCATGAATGCCGTCCCTACAAAACTCGTATCCTCTCTTATGACCCAAAGTAGAGATTTGATGCGATGACCCTGGATGGTTAGGGGATTGGCCTTTTTACCTCCGGCATAAAAAGAGTATGATCAGGATAGTAGTGATTTGAGAGAAAATTCCCGTCACGACATACTGTGACCCTGAAATGCCTTTTTAATGATCTGGTATTCAGGCACCATGTTGAACTGAGACGAAATAGACGGAGAAACTTTATGTTAGCAGCACGGCTGCATGGCCCTCGTGATCTGCGGATTGAAACTGTGCCGGAACCGGGCGATCCGGGCGAAGGCCAAGTCAAAATCAAGGTGACGGCGGTCGGGGTGTGCGGCTCGGACTTGCATAACTACCTTGACGCACGCATTGGCGATACCAAGATTGCCTCGCCGGTTGTGCTGGGGCACGAATTCGCGGGTGTGGTGATCGCGGTAGGGGAGCGTGCCCACGATGGCAACGATCAACCGCTGAAGGTTGGTCAGCGTGTGGCAGTCGATCCAGCAGTGCCCTGTGGTCGCTGCGAGATGTGCGAAGCCGGACATCCGAATCTGTGTCGTCGCCTGCATTTTTGCGGGCTGTACCCCGACGACGGCGCGCTGCAAGAACAGATGATCGTTGCGGCGCATTCGTGCTTTCCCGTACCAGATAGTATCAGCGATACCGAGGCGGCGCTGCTCGAACCCCTGGGCGTGGCGCTGCACGCGGTCGATCTGGGCAAGCTCAAGCTGGCGCGCAGCGTGTCGATCATCGGCAGCGGGCCGATTGGTCTGTTAATCACGCGGCTGGCGCACCTGAGCGGCGCTGATCCGATCTATACCTTCGACTGTTTTCCCTGGCGCACCGCGAAGGCCAAAGCAATGGGGGCAACTCACGCCTGGACGGTCAGCAAAGAAGTCGATGCAGTCAAGGTGATTCAAGACGTGACGGACGGGCGCGGCGTCGATGTCTCATTTGAGGCGGCGTGGGCAGACCACAGCATCGCGCAGGCGGCGGAAATGGCGCGGCTGGGTGGGCGTTTGGTACTGGTTGGTATTCCTTCCGATGACCAGATCAATATGAAACACTCAACGGCGCGGCGCAAAGGTTTGTCGATCATGATGTCCCGGCGAATGAAGCATACCTATCCGCGCACGATCCAATTGGTAACCACTTCACCCGAACCCATTCATCTGGACGAGATCGTTTCACACCATTTTCCGCTCGCGCAGGCGGACAAAGCCTTCGCGCTCAATGTGGATTATGCGGAAAACGTTCACAAAATCGTTATCGATATCTGATCGAAAAAACGCTTATGCTTGCTTATGACCTTTCAACACGATTAAGGGTCTTAACAGCCATTTGATGTCATATTGGTACTACTTGGCATTAGTGGCTGCTGATAACATACGAAACTTGTCTGAACGATCAAATTGAGGGGGCCTGTACAGCGCGTGTCAACTGTGACAATAGATCGCGCACAGCGGGCAGACATGGGGTGGTTGTGGCAGTATATCAAGCTGCACCGCTTCTCTGCCGCTGTGGCGCTTCTAAGTGGGGTCATCGGCGGGGCGACTGCGATGGCTTCACCCTACGTGATCGGCATCATCATTGATCACGTCAGCCGGGGCTATACTCCAAATCAAATGTTAAGCGACATCGCGCTGTTGCTAGGGCTGGCGCTGGTGACCGTAATTGCCTTCTACGGTCAGCGCATTTACAGCGGTGAAGTCGCCTATGCCGTCCACTACGATATTCGCCGCGATCTCTTCGCTCAATTGCTCACCCATGATCAGGGCTTTTTCCAGGGCTATAAGATTGGTGACCTGATCTCACGCATGTATACTGATCTTGACGAAATCTGGCGCTTCCTGCTGCTGTTCTTCGTCAACTTCGGCAGCGCCTTTTTCGGCTTGATCGTGGCCTTCGTGTTAATGGGAATCATTAGCCTTCCGCTGACGCTGATCATTTTTGCGATTCTGGCCGTTACGACAGCGGTGCAAGTTCGCGCGGGCATGTTCCTGCCGCCGATGTACCGGAAGGTGCAGGATCAAGCCGGTGTACTGGCGGCGCAGGTGCAGGATGCGACGAGCGGTATCCAGACGATCAAGACATTCGGCAGTGAGCAGGGCGTGATCGAGGAATTTGGCAGGCAGAACCGGGAATATCGGCGCCGCTGGCTCTACTTTCAACGGCGCAATCAGCCTGTCGGCATGATCCCGAATATGATCAGCCAGTTGGTCGCTGGCATCGTCGTGCTGTACGGCGGCGTGTTGATCATTCACGGGGGGATGACCGTCGGTGATTTCGCCAGCTTCCTCGGTTTTCTCGGTCTCGTCAGCACAGCGCTGCTGCAACTGGGAACGATGTATCAGCGTTACATGCAGATGAGCGGCGCGCTTGTGCGCGTGACACCGCTGCTCCAGCCCGCCGGGATCAGGAACGCGCCCGATGCCGTGTCGCTGAAAAATCCGCGCGGCGACATCCGTTTCGATCACGTCAGTGTTGAAATGAGCGGCTATCGGCTCCTGGATGACATCACGCTGGACATTCATGCCGGAGAGAAGGTTGGCCTTGTCGGTGCGACGGGCTGCGGCAAAACAGTGCTGGTCAACCTGCTGGCGCGTGTGTTCGACCCAACCGAAGGCCGTGTGCTGATCGATGGTCACGATATACGCTCCGTCGATCTCAAAGACCTGCGACAGGCTATTGCCTACGTGCCTCAGTCAACCTTTTTATTTGGCGATACCCTGCGCGAAAACGTGCGCATGAGTGAAGGGAATCTCACCGACGAGGAACTCAAGCAGGCGATCCACATCTCGCGTGTGAGCAACGATCTGGCGCAGCTTCCGCATGGCCTTGAAACGATGGTCGGCGAGAAAGGCGTGATGCTCTCCGGCGGCCAGAAGCAGCGCGTGGCGATTGCGCGCGCGCTGGTGCGCGACTCGGCGATTCTGGTGCTGGACGACGCGCTTTCGAGCGTTGATACGCATACCGCTGCGGATATTCTTGGCGACCTGCGCACCGTTTTGAAATCGCGCACTAGTCTGATCATTGCCCATCGTATCGCTACCGTGAAGGATGCTGACCGGATTATCGTGATGGACGAAGGGCGAATCGTGGAGCAGGGGACGCATAACGACCTCGTGGCGAAGGGCGGAGTATACGCCCAAATGGTCGCGCGCGAGCTTCGACAGGAGGACAAGGCGTATGTATGAGCCGACCAACCTTGAAGAACAGGTCAGTGACCGCTACCTGACTGCGATGCTGGCGCATTTCCTCGCGCCGTTCTGGTTTCGAATCACGGTTGTTTTTGTTGCGTTGCTGGCGGCGACCGGTCTGACGCTGGCGCTGCCCTACATCGTCCAGAAGGCGGTTGACGGGCCAATTACTGCGGGCGACGTGAACGGCGTCGTGCCTTACGGCGCGGCTTATCTGGTGGTGATTGGGCTGCTGACGATTGCCCGACTCGTGCAAACCTACGTCCTTCAGGACGTTGGTCAGGATGCTCTGGTCAACATCCGACAGACGCTGTTCGCGCATATTATGCGCCAGGACATGCGCTTTTTCAACAATACCCCCGTCGGTCAAATTGTCTCGCGGCTGGGCAACGACATCGACGCGCTGACTGACCTGCTCTCGACCAGTATTGTCATGGTGGCGAGCAACATGATCACGCTGCTCGGTATCATCGTGGTGATGCTCGTGATCAACTGGCGGTTGGCGCTGATTAGCCTCGCCGTGATGCCGGTAATGACGGTGGCGACGATCTTCTTCCGTACGCGCATCCGGCGTGCGTCGAACGAATTTCACAAAGTGATTGCCGAGTATCTGGCCTTCATCAACGAGCAGTTCAACGGAATGCTCATCATTCAGTTGTTCGGGCGGCAGGAGATCAGCCGCGAAGGTATGCACACCGTCAACAAGAAATACCGTGATGTGCATAACGTCATGCGCGATTATTACACCTACTACGCTGCGATCATTCAAGTTCTGACGGCGGTTGGCCTCGCGCTGGTGCTGTACGGCGGCGGCAACGGCGTGCTGGCAGGCTGGGCGACTCTCGGTATGCTGCTCTCGTTCATTGACTACACGCGGCGCAGCTTTGACCCCATCGCGCAGCTTGCCGACCAGTTTTCGCAGATTCAGACGGCGTTTGCAGCAGGCGAGCGTATCGCGCGGATGCTCAAGGTCGAGCCGCAGATTGTCGAGCCAGAGAAGCCCGTTCATGTCGAATGGGCGGAGCGCTCGTTCAAGTTCGATCACGTCTTCTTCCATTACGAAGAAGGCCATCCGGTGCTGCGCGACGTGAATTTCTCAGTGGCGAGCGGCCAGCGTGTGGCAATCGTTGGAGCGACGGGAGCGGGCAAGACCTCGACGGTCGGTCTGCTGGCGCGCTTCTACGATGTGAATGAAGGTCACGTGCTGATCAACGGCGTGGATGTGCGCGAATTGAGCTTCGCCGATTTGCGCCGCTTCGTGACGGTTGTGCCGCAGAACCCATACTGCTTCAACGGCACGATTGCCGACAATTTGCGTCTGTTCAACCCGAACATTACTTACGAGCAGATGAAAACAGCCGCGCATACAGCCTGCGCCGACAAGTTCATCGACAAGCTGCCCGGCAGCTATGATTTCAAACTCCTCCCCGGC
The DNA here is from genome assembly GCA_035545875.1 of Phototrophicaceae bacterium. Classification (GTDB taxonomy): domain Bacteria; phylum Chloroflexota; class Anaerolineae; order Aggregatilineales; family Phototrophicaceae; genus Flexifilum. Next base: position 28,436 of record DASZXN010000481.1, on the reverse strand, counting down.
GGCGCGAACCTCTCGCAAGGGCAGCGGCAGTTGCTCGCGTTGGCGCGCGCGTTGATCCATAACCCGGACAGCATTCTTGTGCTCGATGAAGCGACGAGCAACATCGACACGGAGACGGAAGCTTACATTCAGGAAGGGCTTCAGAACGTACTGCAAGACCGCACCTGTATGATCATTGCGCACCGCCTGAGCACGATCCGCGAAGTGGATCGCATTCTGGTGATGCAGCTTGGGCAGGTGATGGAAGAGGGAACACACACACAGCTTCTCAAGCGCAACGGTCTGTATGCACAGTTGTATCGCCGTCAGTTCGAAGAGAACGAACCGGTCAAATCGGCGGCGAACTTCTGAAAAGCAGCAGGTAGCGGTAAAAAATCAACAAAAAGACGGAGAACACTGCTCCCCGTCTTTTTGTTTGTGCTGACTGATTTAGGCATGGACGTGGGAATACTCAGCGATGCGCGCCTGCACCTGCTGCTGAATCTCGACCACTTCGGCAGTATCCGCGCCTGCAATGATGCAGCCGAACTCATGGACTTCGAGCGCCGAGGTCACGGTGATGAAAATGCCGCGCGGCTCGCCATTGATCGGGTACTGGAAGTCACCAATCACGCTCAGAAGCTCGTCAAAATCGGTAATGCTGCCGCTTGACAGGGTGTCGTTGCTGAGGAGCGCCATTGACTTGAGATAATCCGCGCCGAAGAAAAAATTGGCGAACTCGTGAACGTGGGTTCCGCCGGTGCGCCGGGGATTGATTTCGAGCAGGTAAACGCGGCCTTCGTCGTTGACGACGGTATCGAGGTCAAAGTGCCCGACGTAGCCCATCTCCTGTAAGCGGCGCGCGCAGATCAGGCCGCTCTCGGTCAGCGGTGCGTACCAGGACGTGGCGAGCAGCTCACGGCTGACCAGCACGCCGCAGAAATCGCCGAAGCCCTGAAAAAGTTGATCGGAAACATAGGTAATTTCAGGTTCGCCCTGCGGCGGGACGTAGACTTCGAGCGAAGGCGAGAGCGGACGCTCGGCAGCGATCAGTTCCTCGACGGTTAGCCAGTGATCGTCGAGAAAGTGGCTGTGACGCAGGTGAGCAACGATCTCGGCGGTCGAAGCGAATTCGCCGGGACGTAAGAGCACGTTGCCGATGCCATTTTCGCCGATGTCCGACTTGACGAGGCAGGCGCGTCCCGCGCGCAGAAACCAGAGTGCCGCGTCTGCCGCCGACTCGAAGGATTGGCAGGCGAAACCTTCAGGCAGGAGCTGATCGGCGTTGGGCAGCCAGCGCGAAGCGAGGATGCGGAAGCCGATTTTGCTATCGGCATAATCGCGCAGCCACAGATGATCGCGGCGCACGGTTTCCGGCAGCAGCACGGTCAGGCCGTGATCTCGCTCCAGCGTCTCGACCAGTTGCAGAAGCTGATCGGTCACGGCATATGGAATCAACTGGAAGGTGCGACCTGATCCGGCGTAACCGATGATGCGCTCAAGCAGGGCGGGTTCGCGCAAAATATCGAGCGAGAGCCAGGCGGTCGATTGCTGCGGGGCGAGATACTCAGTATGCGCATAGCCCGCCTGCTGATAAAGGTGCTGCGCGTGTGGGATGGGCAGGCTAGTCAAGACCAGCTTGGGATCGCCCGCCCAGATGATGGCGCGGTCACCGCGATACTGTTCGCCTTTGATGAGACGCTCGGCATCGTCGCCGTGACTGAGGAAATCGTAGAACGTCTCCGAGATATTGCAAACGACAACGACGGGAATGCTGTGATTGATGTAGCTCTTCAAATACCTTGCCCCTTATGATCCCTTTTCGGGTTCCTGCGTTTGGCTGCGGCGCGAGCGCATCTCGAAGGCTTTGGCTTGCAGCCCCTGGAAGAAGTCGTTTTCGACAATCTCCTTGACCTGTTCGTCGCGCTTGGAATGATCGATCTGGATTTGCAGTTCGGCAACCTGCTGCTTGAGTTTTTCCTCGCGCTTGGCAACCTTGCCGATCATGATCTGGAACACATCGGCGAGCGTGTCGATTTCGTCCGGCGGCAGCACACGAGGCCGCACCGACGTGAAGTCCTGATCGTAGTTACCTTCGCCGATATGCTCGGCAATCGCGGTCAGGCGGCTGATGGGGGCGGACAGGAAGCGCGAACTCACGTAGACCAGCACAAACACGATCAGATACGTGACGATCAGGATAGGAATAGCGAGGCTCTGAATCTGGTTTTCCACGTCAACGATATACTGGGCGCTGTAGTCGATACCGAGGCCGCCGACGACGTTGCCTTTGGAGTCTTTAATGGGGGCATAGCCAGAGACGTACCACTTGTTTTCCCATTCGTAAATGTCGTCCAGATAGACGGCAGTCCCGGTCAAACCCGTGAACAGCTTACCATCAGTCGCGGTGTCGTGCTCCTTGAAGTTGACGGTGTTATCGGGGAGTGGCTTATCTTCGGCAAGACCATCGACCACATAATAGAAACCGGTCGGGTCTTTGTTCACGTCAGCGCGTACGAACGTCCAGGGTTCAGCGTTGGGGTCGATGGTGCGCAGGGTATGCAGCCAGTCAGCGATTTGCCAGTAACGCGGGTCGTCACTATAGGTCACATCGTCGTCAGGATCACTATTGCCGCGATCCGAGAAGAGGGCGGGCTGCCCCTGATTGTAGAGAGCGATGAACTCATCGCCGTCAATGCGCGCCGCGCCCGCATTCAGATCATCGGTGAGCGCTTCGCCGATGCGCGTCTTGGCGACATTGGTCGCAAAGTTGTAGAACCAGAGGAAGGCAATCGCGAAGACCACGACGAACAGTAGCGTGAAGACAATCGCCAGCTTTAACTGGATTTTGATAAAAAGACCGCGTTTCTTTTGAGGCGTTTCTGTTGTCATGGCCGAACCTTCATACTGCCTGCCGACGGGCTGAACCTTTGACTTTCTTATCGGCAGTGCAGCCCAATAAGAAACCATTCTAGACTGAGCGAAATGATCACACGTTCAGTTTGTCGATAATGCTGGCGGTGCGCTGCCGCCGCTTCAAGCGCCAGTTGAACAAACTGCTGTCATAAACCGTGCGCATCTTCAGAATCCACCAGAGCGCAATCACCGAAAGGATAGCGCCGATTGCCAAGTAGATCACATACGACGGGATCATCGGGATCAATGGATGGGCTGCCAGGACAATGGCAATGATGATCGCACTCAGAATAACGCCCGTTGCGAACAGATAGCTGTCCATAAACATACTGACACGACCGCGCCGTTCTTCCGGCACGAGCGATTCTAAGGTCTTGCGGGCGATGTCGTCAACACTGTTCAGCGACAGTTTGGCAACCAGATAGCTGCCCGCTCCGCTGACAATGCCAGGGAGTCCGAGCGGCCAGAGCGCGCAAAGCAGCGCGAAAATCGGCATGATGATAAAGGTGTTTTTCAGGCCAAAATGGGCGATGATTCGGCTGGTGACGACCGCTTGCAGGATGATGGCGACAATGGTCTGCGCGAGAAAGATCAGGCTGTAGAACGTCTGGAAATTGTCCATCTGGCTGTAGACCTGCTCGGTGGAGGCCAGAAAGTGATACTCGATGATGGTCATGACGATGGCGACAGCAACCATCGAGAGCATCAGGTAGCGGAAGGAGGGCACTTCCTTGACGAAATTCCAGCCTTCACTGAGGGCTTCGCGCGTAGAGACCTGCTGTTCCAGCGTTTCACGGAAACGAATACGATTGAGCCAGAAGGTCAGGCCGAAGGGGACGAGGAAAGCGAGAATGACCAGATAAATCAGGATAGTCGGAGGCATGTGCAGCACGTTCAGAACGGCGGGCGCAGCCGCGCTAATACCCAGCCCAGCGATCTCTCCAATGACGCCGAAGCTGGCAATCAGAGGAAAGAGCCGTTTGGCCTGGCTCATGTCCATCACGTCGTTGGCGAGAATCCAGTAGATCGTCGGGAAGAAATAAAGCTGCTGATCGACGAACAGCATGAGCAGCGTGTAATTGAGCCATGCGGGAAGCCCAAGCGCGAACATGACCGCCAGCAGCAGGTATAGGCCGATGAAAGTCAAAATCATGCCGCGCAGCAGGCTGAGGCGATGAAAGCGATCCACGATGAGCGACTGCACGGCGGTCGAGATGATGATCAGGAGCATCTCGACGATCCAGACCGCGAGAATACTGCTGACGTTGACTTCGCTGAGGAAGCCGCTGATCGAGACAATGTTCGAGACCTGCAAGGCCAGCGAGTTGAAAAAGAGGATGAAGCCCATCACTGCGACGAGGCCAATCTCGCCGGGGCGGACGCGCAGAAATCCTCTAAACCAACGGATAAAACGCACCATCAATCTCCAGATGAATCCGCGAACAGGTGGGTAATGTCTCTGGATGGGATGGTGGCATAGCGTCCATGCTGGCCGTCACTGACCCAGATCAAGTCGGGGTAACGTTTGAGAAAATTCACAAATTCCTCGCTGGCGACGTACTCGCGCATGTAGGCTTCGTAGTCGTGAAAATCCTCCGGGCTGACTTCCTGTAAGGCGAGGCAGGCGCTCCCGGTGAAATGTTCCAGACAAATTGCGCCGGTTTCGGTTTGCCTGAGGACGATAAACGGCCAGACACGGCAGTCAAACGGACGCACATCGTAGATCGTGCATTTGTAGCTGTCTTCATCCAGAAACGGGCAGACATACGGGTAAACCGGGTCGGGATGCACTGCTTCCTGAAGTCGAATCTGGAAGATGTTTTCGGTCTGCTTGAAGGGGACAAATTCAGGCAGCGAACCGCGCACGGCACGAATCGCTTCCAGTTCTTCGTCGGTGAAAATCGGGGCAAAATCCTGACGATCCGCACGAAAACGGCAGCACTCGCGACACCGCAGGCACTGTTCATGTTGGACAATTTGCTTCATAGGACGCGCTGAAAATCTCGATTGGGCTGAATTACGTTCGACATCTTAAGATACTGTCATTATACTCTATTGTCGCCTCGATTACGTATTGAGGCCAGCGCAATCGTTATGAAATGCTAACTATTGTGAATTTGCTCTCGAAACTGCCCCAGAAGGTGAATCTGAATCGATGAAATTTGAAGTCATCAGCACGCATTTAGGCGCTGTCAAAGTCATCGGCCACGAAGCGTTTGAAGACCATCGTGGCTTTTTTATGGAATCCTATCATCAGGATCATTTCCGCAGCCTCGGCTTGCCGACCGACTTTGTTCAGCTCAATCATTCCGGTTCGGTCAAGAACGTCGTGCGCGGCCTGCATTTTCAGTGGGAGCCGCCGATGGGCAAACTGATGCGCGTGGTGCGCGGCGAAGCTTTCATCGTGGCGGTCGATATTCGCAAAGGCTCGCCGACGGTGGGACAGTGGTATGGCGAAATCTTATCGGCGCAAAATCGCTTGCAGATGTGGGCACCGGCCAGTTTTGCGCGGGGATTCGCCGTGCTGTCCGATTTCGCGGAGATCGAATATCTGTGTACCGGGACTTATAACGGCGCAACTGAATCGGGTGTGCTGTGGAACGACCCGGCGATTGGGATCGAGTGGCCGGTGAGCGACCCGATCCTCTCGCCGCGTGATGGCAAAGCGCAAACGCTCGCGGAATGGCTGGCGCGTCCTGAAGCAGATAATTTTACGTATGCGCCGTAGCGTCGTCGTAGCCGTGCGGGTGAGTACGATGCCAGTCCCAGGCCGTCTGGATGATTTGCCCAAGCTGGGCGAACTCCGGTGACCAACCCAACTCGGCTTTGATAGCGGTGCTGTCGGCGATTAGAGTGGCGAGATCGCCAGCCCGACGCGGGCCGTAGACGACCGGGATTGGGTGTCCGGTGATCTGGCGCGCAACCTCGATAATCTGCTTGACGGAGTAGCCTTTGCCGTTGCCGAGGTTGTATTTGCGGCTGGGGCCGTCGGCCAGCGCTTCAAAGGCGAGAATGTGCGCGGTCGCCAGATCGAGAATATGGATGTAATCGCGCACAGCCGTACCGTCGGGCGTATCGTAGTCGCTGCCGAAGATGGTCACCGAGTCGCGCTGGCCGAGCGCGACTTGCAGCACAATCGGGATCAGGTGCGATTCGGGGTGGTGGTCTTCGCCGATGTGACCGTCGGGGTGCGCGCCCGCCGCGTTGAAATAGCGCAGGCAGCAGTAACGCATCTCGTAGATTTTATCCATCCAGTAGAGCAGGCGCTCGATCATGGCTTTGCTCTCGCCGTAGGGACTGCCGGGGATGATCTTCTCATCGGCCTTGATCGGGATGGTTTCCGGCGCATCGAAAAGGGCGGCGGTGGACGAGAGGATAAAGCGCTTGACGCCGTGATCGGCAGCGGCTTCGAGCAGGTTGGCGGCGGCAACGTAGTTATCGCGCAGGTACTTGAACGGCTTTTCCATGCTTTCCGGCACGATGATGTAGGAGGCGAAGTGGAAAATGCCGTCAAAGCTGTGCGCGTCGAACAACGCCTTGACCGCCGCGCGATCCATCAAATCACCGACGACTAGCTGCGCATCCTTGTGGATCGCCTGACGATGCCCGGTGACGAGGCTGTCAAAGACGACGACCTCGTAGCCTTCGCTGATGAGCAAATCGACCATATGGCTGCCGATATAACCCGCTCCACCCGTGACCAGAACCTTCATACCCACATCCTTTGCCCGTGTGATTAATTCGCGCTGTAATCATACTCACTTGCGCGAACGCTGTGAAGGGATGTTCATCAAAACAGAAGGGGCATGGCATCGCCGTGCCCCTACAACAGCATCATATAGGTGACTAAATCCGCATTTGGGTTATCCCAAATTAACCCAATTTATATCCCAATTCAGCGATGGACAATGCCGCCCTTATGCGTTGCTTGCAGCAGCGCAGCGACTTCTTCGGGCGTGGTGATTACGGCGTCGCCGCGCTGACTGAGTGCCAGCGCTGCCAGTATCACGCCCGTTTGCAAGCCTTTGTCGAGAGCGCCGTCGAGCCAGCCGTGAAGCACGCCTGCGGCGAGCGCGTCACCCGCACCAATGCGGTCGATGATCTGCACGGGCAGCGCGGGATGCTGATAAAGATGCTGGCCGTCCCAACCGACCGCGCCCTGATCGCCAATCGAGACAACGACCGTTTGCGTGTGACTGTAGTCCGCCAGCGCCTTGACGACGGTTTCCGGCGCGCCGTCGATACCGAAAACCCGTTTCGCGTCACCCTGACCACAAAGCAGCAAATCAACGCCCTGAATGATCGGCGTGAGCCAGGCTTTCGCGTCGGCTTCCGACCAGAGTTTAGCCCGGTAGTTGATGTCGAAGCTGATCAGAATGCCCGCCGCGCGTGCGCGCGCAACGATTTGCTGGATCACGTCGGCGCAGGAGGGCGAAAGCGCAGGCGTGATCCCGGTCAGGTGGATCAGGCGGGTGTCGAGCAGCGCATCCCAGTTGAGCATCTCCGGCGTGATTTCGGTGACGCAGGAATGGGCGCGGTCGTAAATCACCTGAGCGGCGCGCGGCGGGGCGGCGAACTCGATGTAATACGTGCCGACGCGCCCGTTCTGCTGCCAGATCACGCCGCCCAAATCGACCCCGGCGCGGCGGAGATGGTCGGCGATCAGGTAGCCGAGCGGATTTTTCGGTAGAGCGCTGTGCCAGGCGCAGCGGCGCTCCAGCCGCGCCAGCAGCGAGATTACGTTGGCTTCCGCGCCAGCGGGATAGACATCGAATTGAGCGGCGGCTTGCAGACGGTCGCCTTCGGGCACACTCAGGCGCAGCATCGATTCGCCAAAGGTGGTCACGTCAAAGGTCATAGCCGTGCCTCCTTACACATTCGGCATTTACGCGTTATATTCAATCTGGGTTCTCCTGCAAAAAGCTCTATAATTTAGCAGCGATTTATCGCACGACATGATAACGTTTTCTTGAGCAAGTTGCTTTTGACACACGTTTTTGGATTGGACAAGTGCATTTTGCCGCCGAGTCGCGGTGCAGCCGGGGAGTGTTCGCGATGACTGTTCTCGTCCGCTACTATCGATCAGGCAAAGGAGCGGGGCTTGGCCTGCTGATCGACGGCGTGATTCACGATGTGAGCAGCGACTATCCGTCGCTGACGGTGCTGCTGGAAGATTCGATTGGCGGAGTCGCGGAGGCGATTGCCAGTCTCGAAGCGGCGGCGCAGGAGAGTGACACGAAAACCCCACTCGATCAGCTTCAGCCGCTCAATCATCCGCAAGCGGGCTTCAACTGGCTGCCGCCGATTGAGCACAGTCAGGAAGTATGGGCAGCGGGCGTGACCTACGAACGCAGCCGCGCGGCACGGCAGGAAGAAGCCATCGACGGCGGCGACGTGTATGCACGCGTTTATTCGGCGCAGCGCCCCGAACTATTCTTCAAGGCGCGCGGACATCACGTGGTTGGGCATTTAGCCGAGGTCGGGATTCGTTCCGATGCTGCATGGTCAGTGCCGGAGCCTGAGCTAGCGATCCTGTTCAATTCGGCGCTGGAAGTGGTTGGCTTCACGGTTGGCAACGACATGAGCAGCCGTGACATTGAGGGCGAAAACCCGCTCTATCTGCCGCAGGCAAAAGTCTATACGGCGGCGTGCGCGCTGGGGCCGGGGATCGTTCTCAGCCCATCGACCGAGTTCCCGCAGGCGACGATCCGTGTCGAGATCGAGCGGGCGGGGCAGGTCGCGTTTACGGGCGACGTGCATACCGCGCGGATCAAGCGCACGATCAGCGAACTGGCGAGCTATCTCGGTCGCTGCAATACCTATCCCGACGGCGTTTTTCTGCTGACAGGGACAGGCATCGTGCCGCCTTCGGACTTCACGCTGGCGGCGGGTGACGTGATCACAATTGAGATTGAAGGCATTGGCACGCTGCGGAATCCGGTGAAGGTCGTCTAACCATGCGCCAGATTCGTCCCTGGCTGTACGTCGGCAAATACAGCGAAACCCTCAGCCGCGAACTGCTGGAAGCGAACAAAATTCGCGCCGTGCTGGAGTTGGCTGCGCCTGTCAATCACAATGGGATGACGACGCTCTATCTGCCCGTCGATGACGGCGCGCCGATAAAATCGGCGGCGCTGGCGAACGGCGTGGCCTTCGTGCGCTCGGAATACGCGCAGGGCAACCGCGTGCTGATCGCCTGCGGCGCGGGCATCAGCCGTTCGGTGACGTTCGCAATCGCGGCGCTCAAGGAGGAAGAAGGGCGCAGTTTGCTCGATGCGTTCCGCGAGATCGCCAAAGCGCACCCGGAAGGGATGCCGCACCCGGAACTGTGGCGCTCGCTGTGTGAATATTATGACGAGGACGTGCCGTTTCTCGAGATGTGGCGCGAGATTCGCACGACGGTAGGCGAGGAAGATTCCCGATGAAACTGAAATGGTATGGGCAGGCGGCATTTTCGGTCAAAGCTGACAGCGGCGTGACGGTGATGACCGATCCGTATACGCCGGAGACGGCGGGCTACGTGCCGATCCTCGAACCTGCCGATTTGGTGGTCACATCGTCGGACAACGACAGCTTTCACTGCCGCGCCGATCTGATTCAGGGCAATCCGATTGCGATCAACGCGCTGGCGGTCGCGCAGGATGGCGGCACTCGGACTGAGAAGGGCGTGACGATCCGCGCAATCGAAGCGATGGAAGCACTCAATCACCGCTATCACGATCCCGATCAGAATGCGATGTACCGCTTCGAGATCGACGGCATCAGCGTGGGTCACATGGGCGATGTGGGCAACGCTTTTTCCGAGGCGCAGATCGATTTCTTTCGCGGCGTGGACGTGTTTCTGGCGCTGGCGGGCGGTCACCCGACGATTGAACTGGATGACCTGAAAGTCGTGCTGGATGCGGTCAAGCCGCGCCTGATCGTGCCCATGCACTTCCGCACGCTACGCCTGAAACCGCGTAATCAATACTGGATTCAGACGTTCCTCGACTATTTCCCGGCGGAGCAGGTCGATTGGGCATTCAACAGCGAAATCACGCTGCACAAAGCCGATTTGCCCGAATCAACGCGCGTGCTGGTCATGAGCTACGTGAGCTAAAGGATCACTCATGCCACCCATTGCCAACCTCTCGCTGTTTCTGGCGGCATCGTTCGTGCTGCTGCTAACGCCGGGGCCAGCGGTGCTGTATATCGTGACCCGCAGCGTCGATCAGGGGCGTAAAGCAGGGCTGGTTTCGGTGCTGGGCATCGAAACGGGCAATCTGTTCCTCGCAATCGCGGCGGCGTTCGGCCTCTCCGCGATTTTGCTCTCTTCCGCGCTGGCGTTCGACGTGGTGAAACTGCTCGGCGCGGCCTATCTGATCTACATGGGCATCCGCAAATTGCTTACGCCCGTGCAGGTCGAAGCGGCAGCGGTTATCAAAGAGCGAAATCTGCGCCGGGTATTTTCAGATGGCTTGGTCGTGGCCGCGTTTAATCCGAAAACGGCGTTGTTCTACGTGGCCTTCCTGCCGCAGTTTGTTAATCCTGCGCATGGATCGCCAGCCGTGCAAACGCTGATACTCGGCCTGATCTTCTCATGTATGGCGGTGGTCACGGATAGCTGTTACGCGCTCCTGAGCGGCACGGCGGGCAGTCTGCTCAAGAACAGCGTGTGGTATAAGCGTTTTCAACGGTACGTCGCCGGCAGCGTATTTATCGGCCTCGGCCTGATCGCGGCATTTTCCGGCAGCGGCAAAAACTAGGCGTTTCTTTCGGTGGCGCATTGCGCTCCACCGCGTATAGATAGAGGAAAATTATGAATGTCGGTGTGATTGGCGCGGGTCGCATTGGCAAAATTCATGCCAGCAATCTCGTGCTGCGAATTCAGGAAACGAACGTCGTCGCGATTGCGGACGTAGTGCTGACGGCGGCACAGGAAACCGCTGCCCGGCTCAACATCCCGAAAGCGACGGCGGATTATCACGAGCTGATCAACGATCCGAACATCGAAGCGGTCGTGATCTGCTCGGCGACCGATACGCATACGCAGATCATTATCGAAGCGGCACAGGCAGGCAAGCATATCTTCTGCGAAAAGCCGATTGATCTGAGTCTCAAGCGGATCGACGAGGCGCTGGCAGCGGTCAGGCAAGCGGGCGTCAAGCTGCAAATCGGCTTCAACCGTCGCTTCGACGCTAACTACAAACGGATTCGGCAGGCGGTCGAGACAGGCGAGATCGGCACGCCCTATCGCCTGAGCATCGTCAGCCGCGATCCCGCGCCGCCGCCGCTCAGCTACGTGAAGTCTTCGGGCGGTATCTTCCTCGACATGACGATTCACGATTTCGATATGGCGCGCTTCCTGGTCGGCAGCGAGGTCGAAGAAGTATACACGGTCGGCGGCGTACTGGTCGATCCGGCGATTGGCGCAGCGGGCGATCTCGATACGCTGGTAATCACGCTCAAGTTCGCCAATGGCGTTATCGGTACGATTGACAACTGCCGCAAGGCAGTCTACGGCTACGATCAGCGCGCCGAGGTGTTCGGCAGCGATGGCAGCGCCGCCAGCGAAAATAACTATCCCAACAGCGCGACGATCAGCACGGCGCAGAACATCCGCCGCGATCTGCCGCTGAATTTCTTTCTGGAGCGCTACACCGAAAGCTATCTGAACGAAGTGCTGGCCTTTGTCGATGCGGTGAAGAACAACAAGCCCGTCCCGGTCAGTGGCGAGGATGCGCGCGTTCCGGTCGTGATGGGGCTGGCGGCGCGCAAATCCTACGACGAGAATCGTCCGGTCAAGCTGTCCGAAATCACGGTATAAGCAGAGGCATGGCTTGACGCCATTTCAGCGGGATCGGTTTACCTGGCTGGCATACTTCATGCTGGCCTTTTACTCCTACACGCAGTCCACGCTCGGCCCGCTGATGCCCTTTCTGCGCGCCGAGCTTCATTTGGATTACGCGACAGGTGCGCTGCACGTGAGCGCCTTTGCGCTTGGTGTCATCCTAGCTGGCTCGAACGCGGATAGAGTCGCGGGGCGCTGGAACAGGAAGATTACCTTCTGGCTCGGAGGTGCGGGCATGGCGCTTGGCGCGGTGCTGCTGACGTTGGGACGCACGCCGGTTTTCACGATTGCGAGCGCTTTCGTGATGGGCTATTTCGGCACGTATTTGCTGACGATGATTCAGGCGGCGCTCGCCGATCATCATGGCAGCAAGCGCGCGATTGCACTCACCGAATCGAACGTCGCCGCGAGTCTGTCGGCGGTGATCGCGCCGCTGATAGTCGGCCTGGGTACAGCAAGCGTACTCGGTTGGCGAATCGCGCTGCTGGCAGGCGCGGCGGCGTGGGTCGTGATGGCGCTGATCTTTCGACGCACTCCGGTACCGGAGCGTGAGCACGTAGTTCAACAGACGGCGGCCCCGGCAGTGCGTCGTCCACTGCCGCGCCGCTTCTGGATATTCTGGCTGGTGATCCTGTTCGGCGTCATGCTGGAATGGAGTTTCAGCTTCTGGGGCGCGGATTTTCTGCACGGCTCAGTTGGACTGGATGCGAGTCTGGCCTCCACGCTGATGAGTCTGTTTTTCCTGGCGATGCTCGTTGGCCGTGCGGCGGGTAGTCGCCTGACGCACACAACCGAGAGCAGCCGATTGCTGATCTATGCAATTGGGCTGGTCGCGGTCGGCTTTCCGCTGCTGTGGCTGGCGCACATCCCTGTGATCAACATTCTGGGATTGTTCATCGCCGGACTGGGAGTGGCGAACCTGTTCCCGCTGACACTGGCGGTCGTAACCAGTCTCGTGCCGGAGCAGTCGGACGTCGTCAGCGCACGGGTGATGCAAGCAGCAGGCGCGGCGGTTCTAATCGCGCCTCAGGTGCTTGGCTCGCTGGCGGATCGGGTTGGGTTGTACAACGCGTTTGGCGTGATAGCGCTGATCTTAATCGCGGCGGCAATCCTGATTGTTGCGGGCAGTCGAGCGCCTGTACCCGCGCCCGCCAATTGAAAAGCAGGAATTAAAAACGCGCTGTAACAAGGCGGCGCGTTTTTTGATCCGCAGCGCTATTTGTAGATGACCTCGATCCAGCGGTCAACGGAGAGATCGGTGCGGAATTCCAGCACCGGACGATCCAGATTATAGCTGCCGTCGGCGGTTGGCGTGCTGGAAATGAACTGCGAATTGGCGGGCAGGCTGATCTGCAAGTTGACCGAGTTGGCATCGGTGCCGGGCTGTTTCTGAAGCAGGAGCCGATAGCGCTTGTATGCGCCCAAATCCTGAATGAGCGGTTTGGTTGTGTAGGTGAAGTCGTAGTTCTGGGTGCTGTCGAAGGGCAGGTACAACTGGGTCACAAATTCCGAGTTGGTCGGATTGTTGACGGTCATGGGCGTGTGCTGCGTATTGGTCGCGTTGGTGAGCGTAGTGCCTGCCGGGACGAAAAGCTGAAGCAGGTTGTTATAGTCGGCAGGGCCATTATCGGGCGGTTTGACACCGGGATCGTTGGCGGCGGTGCGCGCCGAGTAATCGTAGCTGAGGGTCATTTTGCCCTTGATTGAGCCATCGTCCTGCACGTCAACGTCGTAGCTCAGGCTGCGGATAATCGAGTGATTGGATTTATTGCCGAGATTGGCATCGACCACCATCAGATAATCATTATTGGTTGCCGATCCCTGCGCGCCTGACCAGCCGGTCAAATTGACCGCCTGCTCCAGTTGCGGGTCGGAGAAGTACAACATAATGTGCTTTTGCTGAAGCGCCTGAATCAGGACTCCGAGCAGTTCCGTATCTTTGGACGAATCCGCGCTGACATTTTCCCATTCGGTGAAAATCTGCTGATACAGCGCGGCCAGAAATTTCTTGTGCGGGTCGTCGCCGCCGCCGAAATCGCGGATGTCGTAAATGATCTGACGGAAATTGTCTGCCGTTACCGGGGTATTCTCATAACCCGGCACCTTGACGCTGCCAATCACGCCGAGAAGGTCTTCAAAGCCATTAATGTCGATAGCAATCGCGCCATCGACCGGAGACTGCGGATTATTGCCGGTGTTGTAATACCAAATCGACATTTGCGCAGTCGATGGGAAGTCAGCGTACCAGCTTCCATCCCAGGCCGCGTAAATGGGCTGCTGATAGTGGAGCCACCACGTCGGCATATTCAACTGCGAGACCAGACTGGCAGAGGGCGGATTCGGGCTGGTCGAGGTGGTCGCGCTGTAGTTGTAATCGGTAATTCGCCCGTTGCGCACCGAAATCCAGCCGTAGGTGCCGATATAGCCACCGGACGGGCGTAGTTCGTCATTATTCTGTGAGAGAATCAGATAGTTGTGCTGTTTGGAGAGGCCGAGCGCGTTGTTCAGAAAATCCGGCGCATTGATCAGGACGCCGTTGATCTGATTCAGCTGATCGGCGTATTTCCCCAGGCTGTCCAACTGAAGCGCCAGGTCTGGATTGACGCCCGTCAGGTCAAGACCGTGAATGATCTGCGACGCCTGTTGAAGCAAGGTGCTGGCGTCCGCGAATTGGCCTTTACCCACTTGCAGCAAATCGACAATTTGCTCGCCAGAGGAAATCTGCGTGACGACGGCCTGGCTGTTGTTGCCGGAGACCATAAACTGGAGCGTTGGCTGCAACCCATTGAGGGTGTACTGCGCCGCCTCAGCAAGGTCAAGCGCGGCGTCGACAGCGTTGACAGTCGTAACCACCTGATGATTAAGAATGGCAACCGGACGCACAATGCGCAGACGTGATTGAGCCGTCGAAAGACTGTCAACCAAATCATTGACGCTGGAATCGAGGCGGTCGAAATCGTCAAGCGTGAGTTCGGTGCCGGGGCGAGCGCTGATCGAATTCATGACGCGCTGAAAGCTGGCGATGCTCAATTGAACCTGGTTGACCGAGTCGAAGATGAGCGCCAGCACGCCGACGGTGACCACCGCGACGAAGGCGATGACCACCAGCACGATGGTCATCCAGCGGAAACGCAGCCCCAGCCGTTTGGCAAGCCGTTTGTACCAGCGGGAATGTCGCCGCCGGGAATGACGATGTGGGACAACCTCATGCCCACCGCTGGACTGAACAGGAGTGTGGTTGGATTCGTCGGGCGATGCGCCTTGAGGATAAGCCATAGAACGGGATTCCAAGCCTTTATCAAGTACGGGCAAACAACCAGACCGGAAACATTCGCTGTTTAGATCGGGTTCGTTAATGCCTATTCTAGCACGGTTCAGCGAGCGCACATGCCGCGAGCAGCTATGCCTAGATCATCTGAAGGTTGGTATCGCTTTCTTCTGTCTCCAGCGCATGGCTTTGCACAGGCTTAATCAGTTCGAGCAGCTTGCCGATCATGTTCGGCTGATAGTCGGACATGTCCTGCGCGAGCAAATTGAGCTTCGTCCAGAAATCAGCCCAGTTGAACTCCTCGTCCCAGGTATTGACTTTGAGGATGTTGGGATGGATGGTTTCGACAGGTTTCTCTTCGCCGTGAAACAATTCCTCGTGCATTTTCTCGCCGGGACGAATGCCCGTGAACTTGATCTCAATGTCCTTGTAGGGGCGTAAGCCGCGCAGACGGATCATACGCTCGGCCAGTTCGACGATACGGACGACTTCACCCATGCGCAGCACGTAAATGTCGTTGCCTTTGGTCAGACAAGCCGCGTGAATGATCAGGTTGACGGCTTCCGGGATGCTCATGAAATAGCGCGTCATGTCCTGATGTGTCACGGTGACCGGGCCGCCGCTTTCAATCTGCCGATTGAAGGTCGGAACGACGCTGCCACGACTTCCGAGCACGTTACCGAAGCGTACAGAAGCGAAGAGGGTGCGACAGTCTTTCTGCTGAGACAGGGCATGGAGCATCAATTCACAGGCGCGCTTGCTCGCGCCCATGATGCTGCTCGGATTGACAGCTTTATCGGTCGAAATCAGGACGAAACGCTCAACGTTGAATTCACGCGCCAGTTCAGCGACATTGCGCGTACCGCCGATATTCACGCGCAACGCCTCGCGCGGGTAGTATTCCAGCATCGGAACGTGTTTGTAAGCCGCCGCGTGAAAGACAATTTGTGGATGATGCTTATCGTAAATCGCGCGGAGCGTCGCCCGCTGAGTAATATCCGCGAGTGCCGGAACCAGATCAACGTCTGGATGTTTGGCGTGCAGTTCGGTAATCAGGTCGTGCAGGCCGCTCTCGTTGTTGTCGAGCAGGACAGCGCGGGTTGGGTTGTAGAGCATCATCTGGCGGCTCAGTTCCGAACCAATTGATCCGGCAGCTCCGGTAATCAGGATCACTTTGCCGGTGACGGGAGTCAGATCGACGGCTTCGTGACGAGTCACCATGCTGCGCCCGATCAGGTCTTCGGCCTGAACGTCGCGGAGCAGGGTACTCGATTCTTTAGCGCTCACCAGCGCTTCAAGATCGGGGACGACCTTGATAAGCGCTTTGGTATTTTCGCAGACCGAAAGAATGTCGCGGAAGTCCGGGCCAGAGATATTGTGGATGGCGACGACAATCAAATCGATATTCATCGTCTCGGCAAGACGCTCGATATCCTTACGTGTACCGACGATAGGGCAGCCCTCGACATACATCTTCTGCTTGTCCGGGTCATCGTCGATGAAGCCGACGACGCGATAGTGTCCGTTCATGCGGTGCATGAGCCGCCACGCCAGCGCCTGCCCCGATTCGCCCGCGCCGATCACCAGAACGCGCGTGAACTGTTTCGGAAATTCGCGCCGGACGACCGCGTTCCAGCGCCAGAGAAAGCTGCTTGCCAAACGAGAGCGATAGCGAATTGTTACGAAACCGCAAAACGCGAACAGGCTTCCTATCAGCACGATTTGGAGGGGGAGCGGAACCTGGGAGAAGAGCAGATCAAGGATAACAATAATGGCGGTTGCTACGAGTACGGCATTGAGGATAACGGTAATTCCATGCCCGCTGGTGCGCGACCAGATGCGGTGGTAGACACCAAAAAAGTACGAGGCAGAGATTAAAATGAAGGCAGAAAGGATAACGAACCAGAGACTTTCGATGTAATTCGCGGGAGCATTCAACGCCCACGCCGATACCACCAATTCATAGGCGAGGAGCGCAATGACAAAATCCACAGTTGCATATGCGAGGATACGCTTGTAGTAAGTTTTCGTTCCTGTAAAAGCAATACTCGCGGTTTTCAATTGCATGGACGACACTCTTTCTCCTGTTTGGTTAGGTAGAAAAGATGAACCGTGAGCTACACCGCGCTCGTTGCAACAAATCTCAAACCATTATTGCTCCGAAATGTTTATGAAATACCTAAATTAATCTAATTGTGGCCTCGAATTGGCAGATAGCATAATAGGAGGGCGTTATACCTGCTAGGCCAATAGCACCAGCCGATAGTTTCATTATAGACCTAATGTCAAATTCGTAACGAATGTACACTGGCGCGTAACCGCAAAAATGGTTATTTAAAGCCTGTTTTTTCACTTTGTTAGGGAGATTTTCGGCCTATGTCCACAGAAAATACCGAACAGCGTATGTATGGAAATTGTTTGGATTTTGATTCAAAATTAGTATAGACCCATCTGTCAAATAGTGGAACTCGCATATAATGTTAAGAAATTCTCTGAGGGGAATTCGTATCAAATTTATAAGGAAGGTATTTTCCAAAATTATTATTGTGAAGCTAACTGGTTCATGGAGAATTTACATTCTTTACGTGCTCACCTGTGGAAATCTGCTATTCTTGGAAAATATCGGATTTCACACAATTTGTATATTTGCCGTATAATCGGAGTTTAAAGTCTACCGTGCATTGTTTATGAGGAGAATCCTCTTATGCTTGCTCGACGCCTTACAGTTTTTCTTCTGATCTTGTCGGTTGGAGTATTCTTTTCTCTAACTTTCGCGGTAGATGCCCAATCCGCTACGGAAGCGGTGACCGAGGCGCCGGATTTGTGCCCAACCATCGTGAGCCAGTCGCTAGCGGCGATGGGAACGAGCTGCGCTTCCACTGATCCGAATACGACCTGCTACGCGCATCCCGAGGTGGCGGTTACGCCTGCCAATCCCTCGGCACAACTGGCTTACAACGAACCGGGGGATCGGCTGCCGCTGTCACAGGTGCAAGCGGTCGAAACCGGGCCGCTCGATGTGAACAGTGGTAACTGGGGGGTCAACTTGATGAATGTGAGCGCCAACATTCCGACGGCGCTCTCGCAGAAGGGGGTAGTTTTCGTTCAATTTGGCGGGGTGGAAGTGAAAAGCGCGGTCGATCCGAGCAAGGCTATCTCCGGGCTGGCAACCGGGATTGTCGTGACGACGACCTCGCCTGCCGATTTACTCACCTGGCCTGCTCCTTCCATTAGCGGCCATGCTTCCAACCTCGTGACTTCGCTGCCTGCGGGGGCATCGCTCAGTGTTGACGCGATCAGCCCGGCTGGACTAACCGGGCCTTCGGTGCGGGCGGTGTATACCGATCCGACGATGGGCGTGGTCACGGGATGGGTGTTAAAGAGCGCAGTGAGTACGTCGGTCGATTTGAGCGGCCTGCCCGTGATTGGCCCGGATGACTTGAACTATTTCCAGAGCTTCACCTATGACGTGCCGGATGTTCAGAACGCACCGGATTGCCCGCAATCGACGCCGCTGCTGATGGTACAGGGGCCAAAGAACGCTTCTGCCGATCTCGTCGTCTTCAACCAGCCCATTCGGATTGAATCGACGATTGTTTTGCGCGTGATACCGGGAGATGGTACGAATGAACCCCAATTCGAATGGATTGACCTGACGGGGATGCTGGTTCTTTTCCCCGATTCGCCGCAGCAGATCCTTATTCCGCCCGGTTTCAAAACCACCGTCCCATTGAGCGAGATTCAGAAGCTCCTTGCTGGCGAACAAGTTACGCTCGACTTCACGACGCCGGTGCCCGCGACTCAGGATGAACTCGACGCGTTACAAGGGCTGCAAGACCTTCCATCGAACGAGACAAACTACACGTTTATTCCGCCGATTGTCATCCAGGCTTCAGGCAGCGGCGACACGACGCCGCAGTTGGTGTCTCCCGATCCGAGTGCTCTGGACGCGGCACAGAAAGCCTGCGCCGCTGGACTTTTGCCTGCGGACACCTGCCAGTATCTAGGATTTTAGGAACGACAAGTCGCGCACATTTCGAAGCGCGGCAGCATCGAGACAAGCGAAAAGCTCTCACGGGAACCGCGTGAGAGCTTTTTATATCCCATTTTCCCAACCGGAATGTTTGGGCAAGCGACTTTAAGCGCGTTCGCGGACAAGCGCCATACTCGAAGCCCGTACGATCAAATCAGGCGCAATCGTGATCTGGCGCAGCGTTTGCGAATCGCCTTCGATGCGCTCAATCAGCATTTCGGCGGCAGTCTGCCCGATTTTCAAAAACGGCTGGGCGACGGTCGTCAGCGGCGGATCGAGGTGCTCAGAGATGTCGAGGTTGTCGAAGCCGATAATCGCCAAATCCTGCGGCACGGACAGGCCGACAGCGGCGGCGGCGCGATAGAGCGCAATGGCGATCTGATCGTTCGCGGCGAAAACGGCAGTCGGACGGTTGGGCGCGGACAGGTAGGCGCGCAGCGGCGTCAGATCGACGGTGGGGTAGCCTTCGACATGGCAGACGAGACTGTCGTCCGGCTTGATACCGCGTTCGCGCAGCGCCTGAAGATAGCCGAGATAGCGATGCTCCATGCTGGTGGCGGGTGAGAGCCACGTCACGAAGCCGACGCGCTCATGCCCCTGATCGAGCAAATAATGAACACCGCGAATCGAGCCGCCAAAGTGATCCGACATGACGTAATCGGTTGACAGCCCCTTGAGGTAGCGGTCAATCAGGACAACCGGGAAGCCGGAGCGAACCACGCGCTCCAGCGAGCCAATGTGATCCGAATCGACCGGATAGAGGGCGATCCCGCTCACGCCTTCGCGCACCAGTTTGTTGACGACCTGTTCCTGCTGGCGCAGATCGTTGTTGACGTGGTTGAAAATTACGACGTAATCGGCTTCTTCCGCGACCTGCTGGAAGCCGATCAGGATCGTTGAGACGGACGAGTCGCGGACATAAGGCACAACAAACGCCAGCCGCTTGGCCTGCGTTTTATCCACCGCTCCGTTCGGCTCATCAAGGCGGACAAAGGTTCCGCGTCCCTGTTCGCGGCGCAGATAGCCCTCGATTTCGAGCGTTTGCAGCGCTTGCCGCACCGTGCCGCGCGCCACGTCGAATTCCGCGCACAGTTCCTTTTCGGTTGGAATGCTTTCGCCGCTGCGCCACGTGCCGTTGAGGATGCGCTCTTTCAGAATCGCGGCAACCTGGGCGTGCAGCGGCAAGCTGTTATCATCACGCTGAAGCATGGTCGGCATGGTCGGGCCTGGACAGTGGTCAAAAAGGTCTATACCTTTTAGGATAGGGAGAAACGACGCGCCTGTCAAATTACACTTGGAGATAATCCGCATGAAAGTAGGCGTTATTCCTTCGGACGGTATGGTCATTCACGAGGATACTCGCTTCGCGCCCGGTGTCTATACTCTGCCGAACGGATTCAGTATCGGCAGCGACGGCATCACACTCGAAGGCGATGATACGCTGATCGTTAGCCCAAAACAGCGTGGGGTTGGTATTAGCGTGCAGGAACGCAAACAGATCACGATTCGCGGGCTGCGGCTGTCCGGCTACTACCACGCTGTTCGCTGCGACGATTGCACCGATGTGAGGGTCGAGAACGTGCAGGTGCGTG
This sequence comes from Phototrophicaceae bacterium, assembly GCA_035545875.1. GTDB lineage: Bacteria > Chloroflexota > Anaerolineae > Aggregatilineales > Phototrophicaceae > Flexifilum. The sequence continues at coordinate 7,818 of DASZXN010000481.1, read as the reverse complement.
GCACTTACGAAATCGAAGGTATCGACACATTCCTGTATCTCTGGCTGCCGATTGAAAAAGTTTATGGCGGCGCGATTTTGCTGCACAACGTGAGCGGTGGGACGGTGCGTAACTGTGACCTTCAGCACCAGATGAACGGGATTCTGCTTTACGGCTGCGCGAACGTGGCGGTTGAGAAGAATAACGCCTCGTTCAACAGCGGTTGGGGTGTCTATCTCTCCGCGACGAATGACAGCATGATTGCCGACAACCAGCTCGATTTCTGCAACCGCCTCTATCGCCGCCCCGAAGACGGTTCGATCCGCGCCGAAGCCGACACCGCCGCGATTGTGCTGGTCAAGGCATCGTCGCACAACCGATTTCTGCGTAATAGCTGTATCGCCGGCGGTGACGGCATTTTTGTCGCTGGCTATGAGCACCCCGGCAAGATTGATCCCTGCAATGACAATCTGTTTGAGGACAACGACTGCCGCCTTAGCCCGAACAATGCTATTGAATCGACCTTCTCGAAGGGCAACGTCTTCCGGCGCAACAATGCCAGCCGCTGCAATTACGGCTTCTGGATGGGCTTCTCGTGGGAGAACACGCTTGAAGATAACCTGATCGAGTTCAATCGCTTCGTCGGCATCGCCGCCGAACATGCTCACGATTTCACCATCCGGCACAACACCATTCGACTCAATGGCGAAGGCGTGCGCTTGTGGACGCGCGGCGGGGTGGTCGTCCCGTACTGGCCGGGCTTCGAGGTCAGTTACGACATGACGCTTGAGGACAACACCTTCGAGACGAACCACGTCGGCTTTCGCGGCTATACGGGCGATGAAACCAATGCCGCTGACTGTCACGATTATCATCTGCGCGGCAACGTCTTTAAAGACAATCGTGTCGGCGTGGAGTTCGCGCGCGTGCAGGACTGCTCGCTGGAGGAGAATCAGTTCACGGGCAATGTCGAGGCTGGCGTGAAACTGATCGATCAGCCGGGGGTGAAGCAGGTGAACAATCAGTTTGCCGATAACGCGGCAGATACCATCGAGGTGTAAGGCGATTGTGTAAGGGCGTTCCATGGAACGCCCTGCGAAAGATTGACGTGCCACAAGTTAATCAGGCATGATTTTGAGCGTGTAAACCTCCGCGCCGCCAACTTCGATCTGCACCTCATTGGCGCTGACGGTCAGCGTCTCCTGATAGACCTCGTTCAGGTTGACACCGAAAGCGCGTCCGACCGGGAAGCCGAAGCGGATCATGCCGCTAACGGATTCACGGGTGACGTTGTAGACGCGCACGATCAGGCTGGCGCCGCTGCGATAGACAGCACTCAAGGCCAGCGCGGGCGGATCGACTTGTACGAAGCTGTGAATGTCGGGCAGCGTTCCGCCGCGCGGCCATTCACGCTGGATGACGCGGCGCGGATCGTCGCGAGTGATGTTCATCTCGCGTAGATCAAGCCCGGCATGAGTATCGGCGCGGCGCGCGAGCAGCGGCGCGTTGTAGTTGAAGGCCGTCTGATAGACGTTCTGCCAGCCGCCGGGATGCGGAAGGATCGCATATTCATACTCGTATACGCCGGGACACTGCGCTCCCGGTGTTGGCACGAGCGGGCCAGCGGCGATCCGGCGTACCCACAGATCGTCGCGTGAAAGCCAGCCAACCGAGCGCAGCAAGGTCAGCGCAATGGTTCCGTCTTCGCTAACCTCGACGGACGGCAGCCCATGATTGAGCACCGCGAAGCCGCGTTGACCATCGCTTAAATCGGTGAAAGTGCGCTGGTGCATGAGCGGAGTTGGATCTTCGACCCAGCCCGTCGAATCGGGGAGCTTGAGGTCGCGGGCGGCGATCATGAACGACTCATCGACGTGCGCTTGAGCGACCTCCAGTCCGCTGGGGAAATTGACGGTCAGCTTGTGATCCTGTGCGCGATTATCGATGCGCGTTTTGACGTGGAGGCCGGGCTGATCGGCGTAGAGGTAAAGCTCAGACGTGATCGGCAAATCGACCACTTCCGCGCTGCGCGACTGGCGGTCGTCGCTCAGTTTGGCCGGGATACGCAGCGTGCGCTCAATACGGAAACCGATCCGGCAGTGTCCGTTCTCGATCTGCGTGATGGTTGCGGGCTGACCGGCGGTGCTGATTGGCTGCGAAGCGGGGAAGGGGCAGAAAGTGTATTCGTCGCCCGCGTCCTCGACATCGTAGAAGTGGTGCTGGCCGGAGTATGTCGCGCCGCTCGCTTGATCCGTGATGGTGATGCCGCCATCATCGGCGACTTGGAAGCTGAGGAAACGGTTTTCACCGCCGCGTTCCGACAACCGTAGGTCGGTTGGTGGGGTAGGGGCGCTGCCTGATTGAGCGTAAACCGTCGTGTAGCCGCAGGCGGGCACATCGACCGGGAACAGCACGGTCACGCGGCGCTTGCGATTCGGCTTGAGCACTTCCATCCAGAACAGCGGTTCATCGCTCATGACCTGATGCGGAATCACGCTGCCGCTGGTATCAACGAGATGGAAATTACCAGCCTTCGGATCATCAAAGTCGAAATCGATCTGCGCTTCGGCGATCTCGTGGCGCGCCCAACCAAGCGGGTTGAAAATCAGAATCGGCATACCGATCTGCTTCGTATAGTCAATTTGCTGCGCCAGTTGACGCAAACTATCGCGCACGAGAAGCTCGCCAATCTGCTGCGTTTGACTAAAGCGATAATCCATCTCGTGATGCACTTCGTCAATGCCGCTGCCGTAAATGTCGTCGTGCGGGTGGTTGAGCAGAAGCCAGTGCCACGCCAGCGCGACCAGATCAGGCGTGCCTTCGGGAACATCTGCACCCGACAACCACGCGAGGGCGGTCAGCGGCTCAACCTGCTTTTCGAGCAGCGTTTCGCCCCGATGGTTGGCCTGCTTGAGATGAATCCGCGCGGAATAAACGCCCTGTAAAATCTCGGAATAGCGTCCCCAGCGAAATTCACCCTCGAATTCCTGCAACTGCTTGCCGGATACTCGTACACTCGCCAGATGGTCAAGCAGCGTGCCGTGATGGATGCTTGTATCGCTTAAACGCTCGTTCGCCTCCGCGATGATCTGCGGGATGCGCGGCTCGGCTTCGGCATGGTCGATGCCGTTCATCAACAGGATCGTGTCGGTATTGGTCATTGGCGTGAGCTTATCAATTGCCCGCTTGATCTTCTCCTGCGCGAGTTCCATGCTGAAGATCATCTCGGACGTATCGCCCCAATGAATCCCGTAGCCGAGATTGGTAACGTTGTGATAGCCCCAGGGCATCAAAATCGTCGTCGCGCTGGAACCGTCCGGCGCACACCAGGTAAATTCCGTGCCGAGTCGATCCCCGTCCGCGCCCATGCCGCGCCAGAAGAAAATATTGTCGATGCCGAAGCCGCGAAAAATCTGTGGCAGTTGGGCGATGTGGCCGAAGCCATCAGGCACGTAGCCGATTGGCATCACACCGCCGTAGGCTTCGCCCATTTTGAAGCCAAGCTTCAGGTTGCGGATGAGCGCTTCAGGGCTGACGAGAAATTCGTCGGCGAGCACGAACCAGGGGCCGACCTGAATCCGCCCGGAGCGACAGTAGCCTTGCAGTTCGGCGGCTTTTTCGGGGCGGACTTCGAGATAATCCTCCAATACGCTCATCTGGCCGTCGAGCATAAAGACGCGGAAATCCGGCTCGGCGGCCAGCGTAGCGAGCAAGCGATCCACCAGCCGTACCAGGCGGATACGAAACTCCTGAAAGGTGACATACCAGGCACGATCCCAATGCGTATGGCTGACCAAAGTGGCCTTATAGCGGCTCATAATAACTCCCCAATTTGCATAAAGACGCGCTAAACTCTATAGTATTGAGTTGTTTATACAACTTACTGTACCATCTGTCTAGAAGCTATTGAGGTGGTCGTATGGCACACATCACGATTGAACAAAATGTCGAGTATCTGAAGCGCTACGCCTTCCTGGAGCGCGCCTGTATGCGGACTCTGGCGGGCTGGCTTCCCGGCGTGCCAGAGTGGGAGGCCAAGAATCAAATTGGTCTGCACATCTGGGAAGCATCGGAAGCGGCAGACACGATTTATCAGCGGCTGCGCGAATTGCGCTGCTATCAGCCGGAACGTGACCTGAGCGAAGGCTTGCTGACACTCGGACGCGAACTCGACAACGCCCAGAACAGCGCCGAACTGATCGCCACTGTCTATCTGGTCGTGCGTAAGGCGCTGCTGGAAGCCTATCGCAATCACCCGGAAACGACGTGGAGCGGCTTCGATCAGCCAACCGTCAAGCTGACCGAGCAGGTCATTCCGGCGATTGAGCGTCAGGTCGCATGGGCAGAGGACTTTTTCGACACGATTGAGGCGACCTATCCCGGCTGGGAAGCGTGGGCGCACTATATCGCGGGTTTGCTGGCCTCTGATGGCGGTATCACGGGCGCAGAAGCCAAAGCGCCCGCGCCAGAACGTCCTGCCAATCACGAACTGCTGCTGCCCTGGATGACCTGCCAGCGCGAAAAAGGCTGGCCGATTTTCGACCCAAATGCCGATTTCGAGCCGGATCGCAAGGCGCAGCCCGAAGCGCATCGCCTGTGGCGCTTCAAGCACTACCTGAACGAGATGACCGCCTCGGAAACGCTCGGCTCGATTCTGTGGATGACGCCGGAAATGACGTGGGAATACCAGCACAACGTCGCGCGGCATTTGTGGGATGAACTGCGCCACAGCCAGTTGGGACAGACGCGCGTCCAGCAGCTTGGCCTCAAAATCAGCGATGTGCCGCAGGTCGTCCAGATTTACAACGTGATGATGAAGCTCCCGGCAGTTGAACAATACGCGCTGCTCACGACCGTAATCGAGCCGAACGGGATGCCGGAAAAGGTCGCCAACCGGGAACACTGGGAGGAAATTCAGGATGAAATTTCGGCGGCGGCGGTCAGCTACGACTGGAGCGACGAGAATTTCCACGTGCGCTGGGGTGCGAAGTGGACGCCCGTACTGCTGGAAACTTACGGCTACCAGGAGACGCCCAAGCAGATCGCCGAGCGGATGGATGCCTGGCTGATGGAGAACACCCCGGTCAGGATGCAGCAGAAGATGGCCGAAGAAGCGCACAAAGGATAAACCAACCATGCCCAAAGTGATTCCAGCCTCGCGCTCGACCGAGCAGCATACCCGCGTCAACGATGCGTCGCGCGTGCTTAAGCGCTTTTACGTCGCCGAGCGCCAGTTGATGCGTTATCTCGGCGGTTGGTTCATCCAGACGAGCCAGTGGGATTTGAAGTTCCAGCTTGCGACCGACCAGTGGCAGGCGGTTGAACACGCCGATGCGCTGCGGACGCGCGTGCTGGAACTGCGCTATCCGCGCCGTGACGTGGACAAGAAATATGATCCTGACGTGCTCGCGTTCATGGCGGAAGTCGCCAAAGCCGCCGACCTGCGCGAGTTTCTGGCGGGCGTGTACGAAGTTGTGCTGCCCGCGCTGGTCGATGCCTATACCGAGTATCTCCAGCGTGCCGATCCGCTCGACGACGCGCCAACAGTCTATCTGCTGGGGCACATCGCGGGCGATGAACGGCGGCAAATCGGCATGGTGACCAATCTGATTCAGCGGATACTGCCGGATCGTCCTGCTTCGGTCGATGCGTGGTGCGCTTATCTGCGCCACTATCTCGACAGCATCGGCGGATTGAGCGGCCTCGGTGAAGTGTCTGCCAGACCGACCGACTACGCGAATCAGCCTGCCTTTGAAGTGCCGCGTCAAACCAAACGTGATGAGCGTTTCAAGCCGTCGCTGTTCCATCTGCCGCACGAGAACAAGTACGACAAAGCCGGGCAGAAGGCGTGGAAGCGCATCGAGACGCTCGATAAACGGGTCGCTATGCAGGTCTGGTCAGCCATCAGCCACTTCAACGAAATCTGGGCGGCAGAAGTGCCAATCGCGGCGATGTTCGAACTCACCAACGAACCCTGGGATTTCTACCTCGACCTGTCGCGCTGGGCGTGGGATGAAGCGCGTCACAGCATGATGGGCTATCGCGCGATGCGGGGCTGGGGCTGGGACGTGCCCGCGCTGATCCCGTATGGCAACGCCAATTACAACGCGCTTGCTCATCTGCCACCCGCGCAGCGGCTGGCGCTGCTCTACTATTTTGAGGAGAGCCTGCTGCGTTCCGGTCTCAAGCAAACCGAGTTGAAAATTCTCGAATCGGCGGGTGACGACGGCAGCATTCAGGATATGGATTACGACTGGGCGGACGAAGCAATCCACGTGAGCTTTGGCTTCAAGTGGCTGCGCCATCTGCTCGGCGATGACACGGCAGGGCAGGAAGAACTCAAGCGCCTGACGGACGAAGCGCGTGCGGTGCTGGCCGAGTTCGTGCTGGCACATAAGGACGACGAGGCAGCCAGGCTCGCGCCGTTCTACGAGCGTCTGTATCCAATTGTCGAAGCGATGACGCACGAAATTCCCGACGACGGCCTCGACGTACAGTGGGCGCCTGTCGCGGCTGACGAAGAAGCCTTGCAGGAGCTTTAAACCGGTGTATCGCATCCGGTTAGTGAAGCTGGGCAAGGAGTTCGACGCGGAACCGGACGAGGTGATCCTCGACGCGGCGGAGCGGGGCGGCATCGTTCTCACCCATAGCTGTCGATCCGGCACGTGCCGCGCCTGCATTACCCACGTGCTTTCCGGCTGTATTGAGCACGATCCAGACTATATCGACGATCTGAGCATCGACCGAGGCGAAATTGAGGCAGGCTACCGCTTGCTGTGCAGTTCGCTGGCCTGCTCGGATGCCGAGTTGGATCGATAGTGCGGATAGCGCGGCAAAGAGGACTGAGAAAAGACGTGAAGAAAACGGTAAGGTATAGCAAGTTATCGGCGAAAACTACCTTTGGGGGAAGATGATGGAATTAGCCGTGTTTCGGGCGTTGTGGGGCATGACCGGCGCGATTGAAGCGCAGATCGAGCAGATTGCCGAGGGGGGCTACGATGGCGTCGAGGGGTTTATCGGCGCGTCATTCCTCTCGGCGGGCGAATTTACCAGACTGGTCGAGAAGAACAAGCTCAAGCTGATTATGGCAGGCGGCGTGGCGCGGAAAGAAGAACTGGAGTCAACGCTCAAGCAGATTGCTGAGTATGGGCCGATCAAGATTGGTTTGCAGGGCGGGCGCGACAGCATGACGCACGACGAGGGCAAGGCGTTTTACGAGGAAGCCCTGCGCGTCGAGCAGCAGATCGGCATTCCGGTATCGCACGAGACGCATCGCGGGCGGCCACTGGTCACGCCCTGGGATACCGCTTTCTATCTGCGCGAATTCCCGACGCTCAAGCTGGTCGGTGATTACAGCCACTGGGTCAACGTCTGCGAGCGCCTGCCCGACGACCAGCAAGAAGCGCTCGACGTAGCCAATTCGCGGGTATTTCACATCCACGCGCGCGTCGGCTATGAGGAAGGGCCGCAGGTTCCCGATCCGTCCGCGCCGGAATATGCGCCTCATTTGGCCTGGCACGAAAAGCAGTGGAAGGCGATCATTGCGGCGCGCAAGCAGGCGGGCAACGCCCTTATGACCGTCACGCCGGAGTACGGCCCACCCGGTTATCTGCACACGCTGCCGCACACCAACGTTCCGGTCGCGGACTTGTGGAGCGTGTGTCTGTGGGGCGCGGCGCGCTTCCGCAAGCTGTTCGCGGAGGCCACTTAATGCCGCCTCTGGTTCCCTACAACGCGCCGTCGGGTTTCGATTGGGTAGCGAAAGCGACTGCCTGGCAGCAGCAGGGCAGCCGCTTGAGCGTGAGCGCGGCGACGGCCTACGAGAAGTCGGCGCAGATT
>DASZXN010000480.1:0-19414 GCA_035545875.1 Phototrophicaceae bacterium | reverse complement strand
GTGTGGACGCGCTACGGCGACCGGATCGATGACGCGGCGCTGGCGCGGCTGCATCTGGCGCTGATGCTGACGCTCAAGGGGACGCCGTTCCTGTATTACGGCGAGGAGATCGGTATGACCGATCTCAAGCTGGCCTCGTTGAGCGAAATCCGCGACACGACCGCGACCAATCTCTACAAGCGCATGACGCAGAAGCTCGGCAGCACGGTGGCAGAGGCGCTCGAAGCGGCGTTGCTGTTCACGCGGGATCGCTGCCGCACGCCGATGCAGTGGAATGGCAGCGCGAATGCGGGTTTCAGCCCGGCAGACGTGAAAACGTGGCTGCCCGTCAACCCGAATTACGCCGCCGGGGTCAACGTCGCGGCGCAGACGGACGATCCCGGCTCGCTGCTGAGTTTCTATAAGCAGTTGATTCATCTGCGGCAGGGAACGCCCGCGCTGATCGCCGGGGGCTACCGCGTGATCGATCCGGCAAGCGCGACGTGTCTGATCTTTCTCCGCCACGACGCGGCGTCGAATCAGACCTGTCTGGTGGCGCTCAATTTCTCTGGCGAAGCGCAGGCGCTCACGGGGACTTGGGGCGACCAGCAGGCGCGTCCGCTGTTCTTTGGGCAGGGACGCTCCGGCGAAACGGTTCCGGTCAAACAGATCGAGCTGCTGCCCTTCGAGATTTTGATCGCAGAACTGATTTGACGCGGAGCGCGTATACTGGAAGTGAGGCAGCGCTCGCTCATAACCAGCGGAAGGGGGATTCCATGTCGGAACAGGATTCAGCGCCGCAGCCTTCAGGCGGCAGTTCGGTACCGAATCTTGAGGAGCGGATCAAACAGCGTCAGGTTGTCTCTGGCATCGTGCTGGAGCAGCTTAAGCCCTGGCTGTTTGAATTTGGCAGTTGGATTTTTGGCGGGCTGCTCGCCTTCAACCTGATTCTAATCGGCCCGCTGCTGACCTTAGGCCCGATTCACCCGGCGCTTCTGATCGCAATCGCGATGCTCGCCTGTGCCCTGCCGCTGGATGTGCTGGGGCTGTTCCTGCTCCGGCTGATCAATGACATCAACGGCGTGGCGATTGAAGAGGTGATGAAGCAGGCGTTTATCGACGCCAACGTTCCCGATGCCGAAGACTTTTTCTCGAAAACCGATGATCAGGCGGCGCGATCCAAGCGGCGCACCGATGCTGGATTGCGCTACGCGCCGCAGATCGCCGCCGTGAGCATCGCCCTCACGGTGATCGGCTTAATTGCGGCGCTGTGGTACGTCGCCTGGTGGATAGGTGTGCTGTTCATCGTCATGGTGATCGTCTGCGTCGTACTCGCCATCAACGTCTTCAACAAGATGATGCCGCCCTATACGGAAGAAGAACGGAAACAGCGGCAGCAGCAGCGCGAACAGATTATCCAGCAGAGCAAAAATCAGCAGAAAACGAAATAAGGAGACAAGTGAGCATGACCTATCCGCAAGCCCGCCGCGACGACACGGTTGACGATTACTTTGGTCAGCGCGTCGCCGACCCGTATCGCTGGATGGAAGACCCAACCGCGCCGGAGGTGCGCGCCTTCATCGACGCGCAAAACGTGCTGACGCAGGCTTTTCTCGACGTGCCGCAGCGCGCCGCGATCAAGGCGGAACTGCAAGCACGCTTCGCGCCTCACCACGTTCCCTATGGGCGACCCAGCGTGCGCTGCGGCGACGATTATTTCTACAGCTTCAATCTGGGGCAGGATCAGGCGGCGGTGCTGCGGCGGCACGGCGTTGACGGTACGCCGGAAGTCGTGCTTGACCCGAACGGCCTGAGCGCCGATGGGTCGAGCATTCTGATGGGCGTGAAACCCAGCCCGAACGCGCGCTGGCTGGCCTATGGCGTCTCGCGCGGCGGCTCGGATTGGCAGGAGTATCACGTCCGTGACCTGACCACAGGTCAAGACCTGCCGGAGACGCTGGCGTGGTGCAAATTTACGATGATCGTCTGGAAAGCGGACAGCAGCGGCTTCTTCTACAACCGCTTTCCCGCGCCCCAACCCGGTCAGGAGATGTTGGCAGGGAATTTCGGATCGCAGATTTATCTGCATAAGGTCGGCACGGCGCAGGCGGACGACGTGCTGATCTACGAAGATCGGGCGCATCCTGAATACATCCTCTGGCCGCAGGGCAGCGACGACGGTCAATTCCTGCTGGTGAAAGTCGTGCGCAGTTCGGTCGGCGAGAACGCCTACGTCGGCTGGAAAATCGACAGCGGCGAGGGCTTCCGCCCGCTGCTGCCCGACTTCGATTCGAGCTATGGCTTCATTGGCAGTCAGGGAGCGACGCTCTACTTCATCACCAAAGCTGGCGCGCCGCGCCAGCGTTTGATCGCCTTCGACTTCGATCAGCCAGCGCGCGATCACTGGCGCGAGGTCATCCCCGAAAGCGCTGATTTGCTCAACACGGCGCTGATGGTCGGCGGGCAGATCATCGCCGTTTACATGCACAACGCTTACAGCGAGATCAAGCGCTTCGCGCTCGACGGCGCGCCGCTCGGCGATCTACCGCTGCCCGCAATGGGAACGGTTCCGACTTACACGCTGGAAGCCAACGCGCACGACAACGATTTTCTGTTCACCTTCACGTCATTCCTGATCCCGCTGACGATTTATCGCTACGACACGACGAGCAACCAACTGATGGTGTTTCAGGCGAGCGCGACGCCTGTCCAGCCGGACGATTACGAGACGAAGCTGGTATTCTACCCATCGACTGACGGCGCGCAGGTCTCGCTGTTTGTCACGCATCGGAAAGGGCTGAAGCTCGACGGCAGCCATCCGGCGCTGATCTACGCTTACGGCGGTTTCGATGCTTCGGTCAACCCGGAATTCGATGTGCCTGCCGCGCTCTGGCTGGAGCACGGCGGTGTTTATGCTATCGCCAACCTGCGCGGTGGCGGCGAGTACGGCGAGGAGTGGCACAAAGCCGGGATGCTGGGGCAGAAACAGCACGTCTTTGACGACATGATCCACGCCGGGGAATGGCTGATCGCCAATGGCTATACGTCCAGACAAAAGCTGGTGATTCGCGGCGCGAGCAACGGCGGTCTGCTGGTGGCGGCCTGCATCACCCAGCGCCCCGATCTGTTCGGCGCGGCGCTGTGCGGCGTTCCGGTGATCGACATGCTGCGCTATCACCGCTTCACCTCCGGTCGCCTGTGGACAAGCGAATACGGCTGCGCCGACACCAGCGCGGAGGATTTCGCGTTTTTGCACGCCTATTCGCCGCTGCACAACGTTCGCGCGGGCGTGACTTACCCGCCGACGCTGATCTGGTCGTCCGACGGCGATGATCGGGTCGTGCCGATGCACTCGCTCAAATTCACGGCGACACTTCAGGCAGCGGACGCCGGGACAAATCCGCTGCTGCTGCGCTTCGGGACGCAGGCGGGACACGGCACTGTCAACGTGCGCAAGGTGATCGACGAGGAAGGCGATTTCCTGACCTTCCTCACCAAAACGGTCGGCTGGTCGCTGCAAGCGTAAGCGAGCGCCGCCGCGCGCGACCAATTGGTGTGCTGGAGGGCTTACGGACGATTCTCCGCGACCTGCCCGCCGAGATAGACGTCCTGAATCTCGCGGCTGTCGAGCAGTTGGCGAGCCGCGCCTTCCAGCACGATGCGCCCATTTTGCAGCACGTAACCGCGCTGGGCGATTTGCAGCGCGAGGTTGGCGTTCTGCTCGACCATGAAAATTGTCGTGCCTTGCCGATTGATCGTCCGGATCAGTTCCAGCACGCGATCCACGAAGGCGGGCGACAACCCCATCGTCGGCTCGTCCATGCAGATCAGCCTGGGGCGACCCATCAGCGCGCGGCCAAAAGCGAGCATCTGCTGTTCGCCGCCGCTCAATACGCCGCCGCGCTGACCGATGCGCTCCTTGAGGCGCGGGAATAGATCGAGGACGCGCTCGTAATCCTGCGCGATGGCGGCGCGGTCGCTGCGCTTGTACGCGCCCATGAGCAGGTTCTCGCGCACAGTCATGTTGGCGAAGATGCGCCGCGCTTCCGGGACGGAGCCGACGCCGAGCCGGATGATCTGCGGTGTCGATTTGCCGACGATGTTCACGCCGTCAAAGCGGATTTCCCCTGAACGCGGTTTGACCAATCCGAGGATGACTTTCATAGTCGTGCTTTTGCCGCTGGCGTTGCCGCCGAGCAGACAGACGATCTCGCCCGGATCGACGTGCAGGCTGACGCCGAAATGCACCTGCACCGAGCCGTAAAACGTATCGACGTTGCGGAGTTCGAGCAGCGGCGTCATGAAGCCACACCCTGATCCAGAGGGCGGGTCTCAGCCCCACCCCGGCTATAGGACTGCTTGCGACCGAGATAGGCTTCGATCACGCGCGGGTCGCTGCGCACGGCTTCGGGCTGGCCTTCGGCGATCTTCTGCCCGTTGTCCATGACGATCACGCGGTCGGACAGTTCCATCACCAGCGAGAGCTTGTGTTCGATCAGCAGGATCGTCAGCTTGCCGTTTTTCAGCCTGCGGATAATTTCGAGCATCTCGGCAGTTTCGGTCAGGTTCATGCCTGCCGTCGGCTCATCGAGCAGGAGCAGACGCGGCTGAAGCGCCAGCGCGCGCGCCAGTTCGACGCGGCGGCGGTTGGCGTAAGACAAGCTGCTGGCGGGATCGTTCAGGCGCGGCGTCAGGCGCTCGCCAAATTGAGCGATGATGGCTTCGGCTTCGGCGCGCAACTGGCGTTCTTCGGCACGAGCGGCGGGCAGGGGCACGAGCGCGGCCAGCAGTTCCAGCACGAGATTGCGCGGACGCGAAGCGCGCCGCCGCGCCGTCGCGCCCACCAGCACATTATCGAGGACGCTCAGGTTGCCAAAGACGCGCCCATGCTGAAACGTCCGCGCGATCCCTCGACCCGCGAACTGCGCCGCAGGCAAACCAACCAGCGTTTGCCCCGCGAACGTAATTTCCCCGTGCGTCGGGCGATCCGTCCCGGTGATCAGGTTGAAGAGCGTGGTTTTGCCCGCGCCGTTTGGCCCGATAATGCTGACGAACTCGCCTTCGGCCACGTCGAAGCTCACGTCAGCAACGGCGAGCACCCCGTCAAAGCTGCGCGCTAAATCGCGGATTTCCAGCAGCGCCATCGCCTAGTCGATCCCCAGAATCCCCTGCGGACGAAACTGCACCAGCAGCAGCAGCACCAGTCCATAGAAAAAATAGCGATAATCGGCTGATCCGCGCAAGAGTTCGGGCAGAATTGTCAGCGCCAGCGCGCCGAGCACCGCGCCGACGATGTTGCCCATGCCGCCGAGGATCGCCATCGTCAGCGTTAGCACCGAGAGCGAATCGGGGAAAGTCTGGTAGTTGATGTACGTGTACATGTTGGCGGTGAACGCCCCGCTGATCCCGGCGATAAAGGCGCTGCTGGCAAAAGCCAGCGCTTTATAGCGGTTGAGGCCGATCCCATACGCCTGCGCCGCCACCTCGTCGTCGCGCAGCGCGCGCCAGATGCGACCGAGCGACGAGCGGATCAAGCGCCATTGCAGCAGCGCCGCGATCAGGAGCAGCGCCAGCGAAAACCAGTACACGTCACGCGGGTAGATCATGTCGATGCCGAAAATCTCCGGCGGCGGGATGCTGACGAGACCCAGCGAGCCTTTGGTCAGGCTTTTCCAGTTCAGGATAATCTGGGTGATGATTTCGCCGACGGCCAGCGTCGCGATGGCGACGTAATGGGCGCGCAGGCGAAAAGCGGGCAGCACCAGCAGCGTCCCTAAAATCCCGGTGATAATTCCGGCGGCGATCAGCGCGGGAACGAACGGCCAGTTCAGGCGCAGCGTCAGCAGGGCGCAGGCATACGCGCCAATGGCGACGAAGCCCGCCTGCCCAAGTGAGGTTTGCCCCGCCGTTCCGGTCACGAGCGTGATGCTCAGGGCGATCAGGCCGAACAGCCACGCATTCGTCAGCACTTGCAGGATATACGGATCGCTGATGATTAGCGGAAAGATCAGCAGCGCCGCTGCCCCGACGATCACGACCCAATATGGCAATCGAATCCCACGCTTGTTGGGGATGAACGTCCCGGTCAGCGGTTCGGGCGGCAGTTGACGCTTGCGGCTGAACAGCCCGTTCGGACGCAGAATCAGCATGAGGAGCAGAATGGCATAAGCGAACAGATCACGGTAGGTCGAGCCGAAGATCGCCACGCCGTAGCTCTCGATCAGGCCAAGCACCAGACCACCCGCGACCGCGCCGGGGATGCTGCCCAGCCCGCCGATCAGGTTGGCAGTGAAGCCTTTGAGCACGGCATCGGTACTCATGGTCGGATAGACGGTCTGGAAATAGATGCCGACCAGCACCCCGGCGATCCCGCCGAGGATCGCCGCCAGCGCGAAGGCCGTCTGATTGACGCGGTTCACGTCTACGCCCATTTGCTGCGCCGCTTCCCGATCCTGCGCCGTCGCGCGCAGCGCCCAACCGAGCTTGGTATAGCGCAGGAACAAAAAGAGCAGCAGCGCCGAGCCGATCCCGATGACGGCAATCAGAATATCGACGTAGCCGATGGTCACGCCGCCGATGTGAATACGGGTGGGGGGCAGCGGGTTCGGGAAGGACTGCGGATCATGCGAGAAAATGATCTGCGTCAGTTCGTCGAGGACGAAACTGATGCCAATCGTCGCCAGCAGCGGCGCGATGCGCGGCGCGTTTTGCAAGCGCCGCAGCCCAATACGCTCGATCAACAGGCCAACCACGCCGCAAACGAGTGCGACCACCCCGAACGTGATCGGCAGCGGCAGATGGAGCATGGTCACGCAGACCCAGCCGACGTACGCGCCGATCATGTAGACCGAACCGTGCGCGAAGTTGATCAGGTTGCCCACGCCGAAGATGATCGCCAGCCCGACCGCGATCAGCGCGTAGATATTGCCGATCACCAGCCCATTGATAGTTTGGTCGAAAGCGGTACTCAGAAAATGCGTCATAGCCCTATTTTAAGCCGACTCGACCGCGAGATCAGCGGCGCGGCGCAGCGCGTGGAGATTCTCGCTCGGCACGTCCTCGAAGGTGCCGCAGCCGGGAGTCAGCAGGAAATGACGACCGTTCGTCTCGCGGATCGCTTCGAGCGCCTCGGCGATCACCTGATCGGGCGTGCCGGTTTGCAGCGTGCCGACCTCATCGACGCCGCCCATCAGCGCCTTGTCGGTGCGGAATTTGGCTTCGCCCACCGTTGGGTTGTGCTGGCCGACCGTTGCCCAGTTGAGCGCATCCACCGGGTAATCGGTCACGGCGCTGAAATAGGCATACGGGCCGCAGATGTGGAGCAGGTTGAACGGCGCGCCCTGCACCGCCTTGAGCACCTGCAAATCATACGGCTTGCCGAACTCAGTGAACTCGGCCTCGGTCAGCACACCTTCACGCGCCAGCTTGACGATGGCGAAGAAAATGCCGCTCGCGCCCGAATCGACGGCTGCCGCCGCGTACTTGCCCAGCACGTCCGCGATGATGCCGAGCGCCGCGTGCGCGCCTGCCGGATCATCGTGCAGGAGTTGGCGCACGCCGCCGTACTGCGCCTCGGCAAAGGCGCTGATCGAGTGAGTTTTGGGATGCGCCGCCAGAAACGACAGCACCGTGATCGGCGAAAAAACCGTTTGCAGGAAAGGCGTATCGCCTAAACCCGCTTTGACGCGCTTGACGAGTTCGAGCTGCTCCGCGAACACGCCGCCCGTCGGATTAATCGGCTGGATTTTCCCCAGATCAGCGACGGAATGAATCGGCCCGTCGATCAGGCGGGGAATGACTGAATCATAGTCGCTGAAGTCGTAGCGGTTGCCCCACGCTTCGGCGTAATAGGTCGCGCGTGGGTTGATCTTGACCCAATCCCAGTCGTAATCGCGATAGTGCTGGAGCGTGACCTGCGCCAGCGTCTCCGGGCTGCCTTCCGAAGCGAGAAAATGCCGCCATGCGGAGACGGGTACGCGATCTACCGCTTCGCCTTTGAGCGCCGCCTCGACGCGCTCGCGTTTGGAAAGCTGATCCATCGGTTCGTCCTCCGAACTGCCGTATCCCCTGTATTCAGGGGATTTTAACACGTAGGGGCACGATGATATGTCGTGCCCCTACAAATCACGTCGCTTGCCCCGCCCGACGTTCAAAACGTCGGGCTACGAAACCCAAGCCGTCTAAAGACGGCTGTTCAATGCCCGAATCCTCCACCAGCCTGCTGAAGCAGGCTTGGGTTTGGTAGCCGGAGGCTTCGAGCCTCCGGCAATTTTACGAACTGGCAGTCGCTTCAGCGGTCGCTTCGGCGGTCGGTTCAGCCGTCGCCGAGGCTGACGCAATCGGCACGAAATCGCCATCCTTGACGATCAGCGGCTCGAAGAACGGCGCTTGCACGCGGCGGGTCGTCGTATCAAACGTGACTTTGCCGTACAGCACGCTCGGCACATCCTTGATCTCGGACAGACCGTCGTGGATGCCCTGCCGGGTCGGGCCGCCCGCGACAATCGCCGCCTTGATGATGTAGATGGCGTCGTAGGCAATCGCCGCGAACAGGTCAGGGTCTTCGTTGTACTTGGCGCGGTAATCCGTGACGAACTTCTGGACTTCGGGACGCGGGTCTGACGGGACGAACTCACCGAGGACGTAAGTGCCAACCGCCGCATCGCCGCCGAGCTTGATGTAATCGGGCGACTGGATCGACGCGCCGCTGACAATCGGCGCGGTGATCCCGGCCTGTCGCAACTGCTGGGCGATCAGCGCGCCGTCGGTTTCATAGGAGAACAGCACGATCCCGGCGGGATTCTCGCCCTGCACCGTCGTGATCGCCGAGCGGAAATCCTTGTCATCGGGCAGATACGCCTGCGTCGAGGTGATTGTGCCGCCCAATTCCTGATAACGCTGGATGAACAGGTCGTTCGACTGCTGTCCCCAGTCCGAATTCTGCTGGAACACGGCCACGCTCTTGATGCCGAGCGTCGTGTAGACGAAATCGGCCAGCGCGGGTGAAGCCTGCGTCTGCGTCACCGAATTGCTCCACGTGTAGTCGCTGGCTTTGGTGAAATCGGGGTTCGAGTTGGTGAAGCCGAACTGCACCAGCCCGGCGCGCGTATAGATCGACGAGGCCGCCATCGACGCGGTGCTGCTGAAATCGCCCAGTTCGACCACGATGTTCGGGTCAGCGACGAACTTCTGCGCCACGACGACCGACTGCGTAGGATCGCTCTGCGAGTCCTCGAAGTCGTACTGAAGCGGACGGCCATCGATCCCGCCCGCGCCGTTGATCTCTTCGAGCGCGAGATCAAAACCCTTCTTCCACTGCACGCCGTACTGCGCTTCCGGCCCGGTCAAGGGGCCGCTGACGCCGATCAGAATCGGCTCGCCAGTCGCGGCGGTGGCCGCAGGCGTCGCGTCCTGCGCGGCAATCGATGAAACCGAAAGTCCGAGCAGCGCCACCATCAGAAGTGCCAGGATTGCGGACTTCTTCGAGTTCGCCAAACCTTGAATCATGTGCTTACTCCTATACGCTTACGCGACAACAGGCCAAAATAGACGGTACTGGTTTGCTGATGCAGAGGAGTCGGTGTCGTCTCCATCATTATATAGAAGCATCGTTTCATCACGACATACATATCCAATCAAGACTGGTTTGACCTCCTGAATAACAAAAAGCCCGGCACAGAGGCGGGGCTTGATCGAAAACCCTGAGTTGGATTTCAGAGGATCAACGCGGAACCACCGAACGTTATGACCGTTGGCAGGTGATAGAAGGGCAGAGACAACACAGGAGCGAGGCCACGTCGATAAACCGCTTTCCGCAATGCAGCGAAAGTTTGATTGCCGCACAACTTGACAATCTCCATCAGCCTAGCTCAAGCCGGTTTCAAAGCAGTTCCAAAGTAGTCGCAGATTGGTTACAAATTGCGACGGCTGAAAAACGCGCGCTCCGCTGCTGGACATTTTCCAGGCAGATAGAAGCGAGTAGACTGATTATCTCTGTGTTAAATACTGAACATTGCTGAGGTTCATATTGCAGCCCTTCGAGACACTCAATTATAACGATCAGCTTGAACGCCTGACGGAGGCGGCCAGAGTCGCCCTGCGATCATACGGCTATCACGAGGCTGACCTTCATTCGGTGGCGTACACCAATAACGCGGTTTTTGAGGCGCTGACACCGGACGGCGGCCATTTCGCTGTGCGCCTGCATCGCCCCGGCCACAAACGAGTGGAATGGATCAAGTCGGAACTGGTCTGGCTAGCCGCCATCTGCCGTGATACAACGCTGTGCGTTCCGCGACCCATTCAGCCCATTGATGGGGAACCGATTGTTTACGTGCCTGTGGCCGGATTGAGCGAACCGATTGTCGGTACCGTGTTCGCGTGGATTGACGGTCGTTTCGAAGGGGCAAACACCTTATCTCTGAATCAGGTTCGCGCTATCGGCGCATTTCTGTCGCGGCTGCATGACTACTCGATGCGCTTCGAACCCCCGGCCAGTTTCTCGCGCCCCCGACTGGATGAACATGGACTGTCCGGTGGTGAATCGGCCTATAGTTCCGGCGCAGGTTCAGCCTTGTTTACGGACGAAGATCGCCGCGTCTTTCAGCAGGTCGAGGAACGGGTGCGGAACGTCATGCGCGCTCTAACGATCAGCCAAGCGACCTTTGGCCTGATCCACGCCGATTTCCTCATGAAAAATATGGTGTTCAAGGACGACGAAATCTGCGCGATTGATTTTGACGATTGCAGTTGGGGCTATTTCCTGTACGATCTCGCGCCGCTGATGCTGCAATTCAAAGATGAGCCGCGTTACCCCGAATTACGGGATGCGCTGTGGGAAGGTTACAGCGCGCAGCGCGCTTTGCCGGAGACGTATCGCGCTTATGTCGAAACCTTCGTCGCCGCGCGCGATATGTTCTCGTGCTGGTGGGTCGCTGGAAACTTACACAATCCGCGTGTACGGGAACGCGCGCCGGAATTGATCGCCTATCGCGTGGCTGAACTCCGGCGCTTTCTGGAAACAGGCAGTATTGCGCAGCAGGGGGAAATCTTTTAGCCGTGTTTCCTCGGCTTAGCTGACTTCTCGCGTTGGGAGCGGTGTGCCGTTCTGCGGCGCTTGCTGACTGGGCTGGAAATCCTGCTTCAGCACCCAGACATACTGGCACGAGAGCAAAATCTTATAGAACTGGTGCGTATCATCTTCACCGATCACCCAGTATGTGCCGGGATTGAGGAAAATGCCGGGTGACACTTTAGCGGGCGCCCAGTACACCTGCGCCTGATACGGCGTATCGCCAACAACCGACCCATCCGGCACCGGGAGACAAGCGTCACTGGCTAGCGGAAGCGCCGCGCACCCAGGCACGAATGACGGGTCGAAAGTATCGCTCGCAAGTAAAGTTCCATGTGCGAGCACCCAGTCACGAACAGTAGTTCCGGGAGTATCCCCCATACCGAGCGGCGGTTTAGGAACATCAAAGTATTGAAGCGTGAACGGGCGGGAAACAGGATCAGGCAAATCATCGAACGAAGGAATCAGTTCATCTAAGGTGCTCGTGAACGCGCCAAGCGAGAAGCTGGTCACGTAAGCATCAATGACGTTGTTGTTTCCATCGCGCAGCAGGTAAGCGATGTAATCATGTCCTGAGCCGTCATCATCGGTGGTCGCAATTCCGGCAAAGTTATCTCGAATGTTGAGAGTCGATGTACAGTGCGAGGTATCCCCGCTCACGATACCAGGAATGGAAATCGTTAAGCTCCCAATGGCATAGACCCTGATGGAAGCCGACACGAGGACAATACTTACGAACAAGGCGGTTATGGAAAGGAAGCGACGCAGCTTCATAGTAGCCCTTTGGGGAGTGAAGCAGACCAGCGTTTTTCTCATAACAAGGGGTACTGCGAATTACCAAAACGGCCAGCATTATGCTGGCCGTTCACTGTGTGCCTGGGGGGATTCGAACCCTCGGCCCTCTGCTCCGTAGGCAGATGCTCTAATCCGCTGAGCTACAGGCACGTGATACAAATTATTCTAGTACAGCCCTCTGGCAGGGTCAAGACTCAACCTGAAAGAGCGATCTGTCAAGGTGAGTCTTTTTTGACAGCCTTTGCCAATTGTGATACATTTTACAAAGACAGGATTTAGCCTCAATTTGGCAATGTTTGATCACCAAAAGCCACTTCGTGTGATATACTCTCGCGCGCATGGAGATGGCTTGCTGCTCTAAGTTTTCGGGAGGATCACGTTTCGATGGCTACCAGCATAACCGCCGGTGAAACCAAAGCCGCTGTTCCGGCCAGAGGAAAAGCGGCAGCAGAGGTGCAGGTCAGCGCGCCGAGCCGCCGCGAGTTTTTGTACTATATTTGGGGCGCGTCGATTGCGCTGCTGCTCGGCGAAGCAGGTGCCGGGTTTGTCTGGTTCGCTTTGCCCCGCTTCAAGGAAGGGACGTTCGGCGGTATTTTCACCTACCCGCCCGACAAAATCCCCGGCGTCGAGAAAGACCCCGTGAGCGTGCCGGATGGCCGTTTCTGGGTGTCGAATCCGTCCGACGGGTTCATCATTCTCTATGCTGTCTGCCCGCATCTGGGCTGTCTGCCGAAGTGGTCAGAGTCCAATCATCGCTTTGAGTGCCCGTGTCACGGCTCGAAATACCAGCTTGACGGCAAGTACATCGAAGGGCCTGCGCCGCGCAGCATGGATCGCTTCGCTACGACGCTGACGTTCGACGACGGCACCACGCTGGCGATGAATGCCGCAGGCGACCCGATGGACATCAGCAAGCGCGGGAATATTACCAAGATCAGCATCGACACCGGCAAGCGCATTCAGCGTCCGGGTCGTGTCTAGCGGCCTCAGAGACAAGGAGACTAGGAATGTCGGTACTCCCATTTCCGTCATTTCTCGATGACGTTAAGGAAAAGGGACTGAAGCGGGCGGTCTTTGAAGGCATTAACGAAGTCACCGAGCGCCTCACGTCGGGTATGAACGTTCAGGATATCCGCGAGGCGCTGCGTGGCGAACCCGCAAGCCGCAAGCCGAATCCGCGCTTGCAGCCACACGCAGACGGCTTCTGGCTGCACATGCGTCCCAGCTATTTCCATCAATCGGTCACCGGCCTCTATCCGACTTTTCGGTTAGGGTGGCTCTCTACTTATTTCGTCTTCTTTGAGACCATTACCGGCATCCTTTTGATGATTTGGTATACGCCATCCCCGGATGTCGCCTACCAGAACATGCTCAACATTCTGAGCGCTGTGCCGCTGGGTCAGTTCGTCCGCGACCTGCATCGTCTCGGCGCGGAAGCGATGGTGCTGATCGTCTTTCTGCACATGCTCAGAACGTTCTTCACCGGCAGCTACAAGCGACCCCGTGAGTTCACGTGGTTCTCCGGCGTGATCCTGCTGATCTGTACCGCCTTCCTCAGCTTCAGCGGCTACCTGCTCCCCTGGGATCAGCTATCGCTGTGGGCGGTCACGATTGGCGCGTCGATGGTTGAAGCGGCTCCGCCAGCGGTCGTCGGCACGAACCTCAACCTGCTCTTACGCGGTGGCCCCGACATCGGCGCGAACGGTTTGTTACGTTTCTATCTCCTGCACGTACTGGCCGTACCCGCCATCCTGTATATTTTCCTCGGCGTTCACTACTACAAAGTGATCGTCAACGCGCACAGCCTGCCGCCGCGTGAAGAAAACATCGGCGAGGACACCGCCAAGCGTGTGCCGCTCGACAAGCGCGTTTACTTCACGCCCGACATTCTCACCAGCGAAATCATGTGGCTGTCGATCACCACGCTGATCTTAGTCATCTTGGTCACGTGGTTCTATCATGCGCCGCTGGAAACGCACGCCAACCCGCAGGTGACGCCGCTCGGCACGACTGCCCCCTGGTACTTTGAATGGATTCAGGGCGCGCTCAAGCTCGGCGATAAAGTGCTGTGGGGTATCGTTTTCCCGACGATTGTGCTGGTCTTCCTGATGGTGCTGCCGTACATCGACGTAAGCAAGACGCGCCGCTGGGCGCACCGCCGCGTGGCCTTCACCGTGTGTCTGGTGCTGCTCTCCCTGCTCGTGATCTTCAGCTACATGGGGACGGCGCGCTTCGGCGTGCATAACAGCGCCGATACGACCATCATTCACCAGATGGTCATGACGCCGCAGGACAAGGACATCGGCAAGCTGCTGCCCATCCCGTACGATGAACTCGTGCCGGGCATGTACACGACCGTCCAGTTCGACAATCCGGCGGATCAGGCCGATACGGTGCTGGCCTCGTTCAACAAGACGTTGGACAATGGCAACTACGGCATTGAAGGCGGTCAGACGATTCAGACCTACATGCAGAACACACAGTTGATCCCCTTTGCCAGCATGAACTTCACGCCGGTTCCGTCCGATGCGACCGAGCTGGTCGATGCGGTGCAGTGGCTCGATCAGCAAATTCAGGCCAACAATCAGGAACTCCTGAACGGCTGGGGTGTCGTCATCATCACCGAACCGCAGCACAACCTGAAGCGCGCCGACGTGATCATCACGTGGGACGAGGTTCAGTTGAATGCGGGTCACGTGGTACTGGACGCGAACGGTAAGGCGACGCCCGTGCTCGACGCGAACGGTAACCGCATCCGCCGCATCAACTCGGATCACGTTTACATTGACGCCAATTCGCAGTATTTCTCAGCGCCGGGAGCATAAGTGTGACTTTACAACGACTGCTCATTAATCGTATTGAACAGCGCATTCTCATCAGCACAATTGCCTTCCTCGGAATTCTCGTGGTTATCGGTTGGCTTGCCATTAACGAAGGTGGCCGCATGGCTGCCTTCGACAGCGAGTTCACCGCCCGCGCGATTGAGGACGGCGCGACGCTCTTCAACACCAACTGCTCGCCCTGTCACGGCGTCGATGGCCTCGGCTCGGCGCGCGCTCCGGCGCTGAACTCGCCGCTGCTGTTCGGCTTCGACTATCTGGCTGACATTCACAAGCAGCAGTCGGCGCTCAAGACTGAACTTGGTCTTCCGGCGACGACCGACGCTCGCAAGACCGAAATCAACGCGCAGTTGGCAGACCTCCAGACGCAGGAAACCCAGGCGGAACAGCAGTTGCAGCCCGCGATTGCGAAGGGCTACGACCCGGATCAGTTCAACCGCCTCGCCAATGTCGGCTGGGGCAGCACACTCTACAACTACATCTATTCAACCGTCACCAGCGGTCGCCCGGTCAGTTCGTCCTATTGGCCTCAGCCAATGCCGAACTGGAGCCAGATCGCAGGCGGCCCGCTCCGCGTCGATCAGGTGCAGGACATTGTTCAGTTCGTCCTCAACTGGGACAAGGGCAGCAACTGGACGGTCGATGATCTGCTGGCGGTTCAGCAGTTCCCGAAGGTTCCAGTCGATCCCGCGACGGTCGCGCAGTTGCAGCAGCAGATTCAGCAGTTGCAGCAGTCGGGTGGTCAACTGCCGCAGTACGTCGGCGAAACCACGTCGATTGACGACATCATGAAGGGGCTTCAGGGTGTCACGGGCGACGCGCAGCGCGGTCAACTGCTCTACACGGGGCAGACCACGCCGGTACTGCCATGTTCCGGCTGCCATACCACCGGCACTGGCCCGGCGATGCAGGGCACCTGGACGCGCGTGGTCAATGAACGCCTGAAAGACCCGAAGTTCGCGGGCTGGACCGGCGAAGAATACATTGCCGACAGCATCATCCATCCGTCGGACTACGTGGTTCCCGGCTTCACGGATGGCATCATGCCGCCGAACTTCGGCTCGCAGCTCACCTATCAAGACCTCGCCGACCTGATCGCGTATCTCAAGACGCAAGATCAGCCCAGCAGCTAAATTTAAAAGGGCGACATTGCTCCTCAAAGCATGTCGCCCTTTTAAACGACACGAACGAAGGACTCGTTTATGGAAACACGGCTGAATCTGCGAATCGCGCTCGTCGCGTTCTTGTTGTTGATCCTGATTCTGGTCATCCCGGTCTACGCGCAGGCCAACACGCCTGCCCCGACCGCTCCGGCGACGGCGGAAACCACGAGCGAAGCTGCAACTGTCGCAACGGCGGAAGCGTCAACGGCGGCGACGGCAGTGGTTGTTCCGGCGGCGGCTGCGACCAGCGCGGCAACGCCAGAGGTCACGAGCGCAGCGACTAGTATGGCGACAGCGGAAGCGACGGCAGCAGTTACGGCGGTGGTGCTGCCCGCAACGCCACCCGAATCACACCCCATTGCGGGTGTTTCGACCGACAATGAGAACCCGCAGCAGGTGACGACCAGCGGTTTGACGACGCTGGTGCTGCTGGTCGGCCTCGGCGCGATTGTGCTGGTCGGCTTTGGCACGGCGATGCGCCAGAGTTATAAGCCGCCGCAGGAATAAAACTTTCGCTTGGCAATCTCAGGAGCGCGGACAAGCCTTTGCCCGCGCTCTTTTGATTCCCGCGCTGTAATCCAGAGCTGACAGGCAATCGTTGTAGGGACGCGATTTATCGCGTCCGCTAAACGGACGAGACAAGTCTCGTCCCTACGGGATCACAATTGCCAGTGTCATCCCTCTCTACCTAAGCGATCTGAACAGGAAGTGGGGGGAGTTTCTTTAATCTTCGTATTTCCGCCCTGTAATCTATATGAAGATGCTGTGAGTGTGTCATGATCGGTTCGTGACAGGTGTCACAAGTAGGGTATAATAGCGCTGATCGTTCCAATTCACTGTTATAATCGTTGTGTGAGCAGTTTCTCGTCCCTACCGTAAAAATAAGGGAGTTCGTGTATGGCGCAGGCTACATGGGAAAAACCAATCGCGGCGCAGCAATTAGCTCCGCGACGCGCGGGCGTCCAGCGCTGGAAGTTCCTCGTCGGTGGCTTGCTGATTCTCGCGGCGGTTGCTTACCTGGTCATCAGCGGGACGCTGACCGGAGCGCAGTATTTCATCACCGTCGATCAACTGCTGCATAACCCAACGTACGTCGGTCAGACCGTGCGCGTCACGGGCGCGGTCATCGGCGACAGCATCCAGTACGACGAAAAGAATCTGCTCATCACCTTCACGGTCGCCAACGTGCCGATCTCCGGCGATGACCTCGGCGCGCTGCTGCACACCGCCGTCACTGACCCCAACGCGACCCACCTGAACGTGCGCGTCGAGGATACGGTCAAGCCCGAACTGCTTCAGAACGAAGCGCAGGCTGTCATGACCGGGACGCTCGGCACGGACGGCGTATTCCACGTCACCGAACTCAACCTGAAATGCCCATCGAAGTTCATCTCTGATGGCCCATCAGAGCAGTCGATTACGGCGGGTCAGGGTGCGCAAGGTCAACCAGCCGCGCCAGCCAATACCGCAGGGGCTTAAGCGATGCTGGCTGAAATCGGTCTTTCCGCGCTGGCGCTGGCCTTCATCGCCGCGATCTACGCCGTGATCGGCTCGGTTTACGGCGCGCGTTTCAAAAAAGAACGCTTTATTCTCAGCGGGCGCAACGCCGCCCTGCTGACCTTTCCATTGATTTTTGTGGCGGCCTTCGCGCTGCTGTGGGCGCTGCTGACCCAGCAGTACCAGATCACCTACGTCTGGCAGGTGACCAACCCGGAGACGCCGCTCTTTTTCCGCTTTACCGCGCTGTGGGGATCGCAGCAGGGATCGCTGCTGTTCTGGTGCCTGATCATGAGTCTGTTCGCTTTCATTGCGACGGCGCTCAACTGGCGCAGCAACCGCGCGCTCATGCCCTATTTCATCGCCTACACGATGGCGGCGCTGGCCTTCTTCGTCGGGCTGGTGTTGTTTATGGAGAACCCGTTCGCGCGTTACTGGATCACGCCTGATCTGGCGGCGAACGCTTCCGTCCCGGCTTACCTGCTGATTCCGGCCAATGCTGTCGCGCCCGACCTGAACGCGCTGGCGCAGACCGCGCACGGCCTCAACCCCCTGCTGACTCATTTCGGCATGATCATTCACCCGCCGATGCTCTACTCCGGCTTCACGGGCATGTTGATCCCGTTCGCGTTCGCGATGGCGGCGCTGGCTTCCGGCGACCTCTCGACCAACTGGATCAAGGCGATGCGCCGCTGGATGCTGATCGCGTGGCTGTTCCTCAGCCTCGGCCTGCTGCTTGGCGGTCGCTGGGCGTATGACGTGCTCGGCTGGGGCGGCTACTGGGGCTGGGATCCGGTCGAGGACGCCGCCTTTATCCCCTGGCTGGTGGGGACAGCCTTCCTGCACAGCGTCATGATTCAGGAAAAGCGCGGGATGCTGAAGGTCTGGAATATGTTCCTCGTGATCTTCACCTTCTCCGCCGTGATTTTCGGCACCTTCGCCACCCGCAGCGGTCTCGTGGACAGCGTTCACAGCTTCGCGCAGAGCGACATCGGCACGCCGATGTTCATCTTCTGGGCGTGCGTCACGCTGATTTCGGTCGGCTTGATCCTGTGGCGCTGGAATCAGGGCAAGCTGCGCAGCGAGCGCGGTTTTGCGGGCGCGCTCAGCCGCGAATCGCTGTTCGTGCTCAACAATGTGGTCTTTGTCGCGCTCGCGCTGGTGATCTTCTGGGGCAGCTTCGGCGCGCCGATCCTGTCGCAGTTGGTCATGAACACGCAGATCACGCTCGGCAAAGATTATTTCTTCACCGTGACCGCGCCGCTGTTCATCCTCCTGTTCATCCTGATGGGCGTCGCGCCGCTCTCGGCCTGGGGCGCGACTTCGGCGCGCTCGCTCGGACGCTCGCTGCTGGTTCCCATCGTCCTTACAGTGCTCGGCATTGTCGTCGCTTACCTGCTCGGCGCTCACACCGCCGGATCGCTGCTCGGCTATGGCGTCGTCCTTCTAGCGGGCTTCGTCTCGCTCTATGAAATCTATCGCGGGGCGCGCGCGCGGATGCACAGCACCCGCGAATCGCTCCCACGCGCGATGATCGCCATCTTCGGGCGCAATCGACGGCGCTACGGCGGCTTCATCGTCCACCTCGGCATTACCGTGATCGGCCTCGGCATCATCGGCAGCACACTTTTTCAGCAGACGACCCAGCAGACGCTCAACGTCGGCCAGAGCGTGACGCTTGGTCAGTACACCATGACCTACAACGGGATGCTGATGAATCAGGTTGCGGACGATGGCCGCGTGATGGACATCGCCCAGTTGAGCGTTCAGGAAGCGGGCGGCAGCAGCGGCGACATTCGTCCGCGCAGCGACTTCTTCCCGCAGGCGCAGGACGGCATCAGCCAGATGAACATCGCGGGCGAATACAGCGACATTCAGGGCGATTTCTACGTCCTGCTCTCCGGTTGGGAATCGACTTCCGGCGCGAACGCGACCTTCAAGCTTTACGTCAATCCCCTGATCAACTTCATCTGGTGGGGCGGGCTGATATTGATCCTCGGTACGGTGATTTCGGTGTGGCCGTCCGAGCGCCTGCCGGAGCACGTCCGCGAGCGTCAGGTGGTGCGCGG
>DASZXN010000479.1:0-3598 GCA_035545875.1 Phototrophicaceae bacterium | reverse complement strand
CTTGTGTGGGTACTTGTAGAGCATCTTCATGTAGCTGTGCGTCGGCGTGCTGTCGATGTAGAAATAGTATTCCTTGACATCTTCGCCGTGATTACCCTGCGGCCCGCTCAAACCGAACAGACGCTCCTTCAGGAATGGGTCGCGTCCATTCCAGAGCGCCAGCGCGAAGCAGCGGTACTGATTGCGGTCACAAATGCCCGCCAGCCCATCCTCGTTCCAGCGAAAGGCGCGGCTGCGGGCCTGCTCGTGCGGGAAATAATCCCAGGCGTCACCGTTGGCGCTGTAGTCTTCGCGCACCGTTCCCCACGCCCGTTCGCTCAGGTATGGCCCCCAGTGTTTCCAGTTCGATTTGCGCTCGCGATAATCGTCAAGGCGCTGTTGTTCGGCGCTGCTCGGCATCCAACGACTCCTCTATCGTTCCAATACAATTAGGAGATTATCCCTTAACGAACAAGGGCGAGACATGCCTCGCCCCTACAATACGTGTTGCGCGAGGATAATCCCCGACAATTAAATCTCCGGCAGCACGTGATTCGCGTACTGTTCGCGTAAAGCAGTTTTGAGAAATTTGCCCGTTGAGGTTTTCGGCAGGCTGCTGACAAAAATCACGTCGTCGGGAATTTGAAACTTGGCGAATTTCGGGCGCAGGAAATCTTGAATTTCGGCAGGATCAGCCTGCTTGCCTTCCTTGAGCACGACAATCGCCAACGGGCGTTCCTGCCAGCGCGGGTGCGGCACGCCGATCACGGCGGCTTCGGCGACGGCGGGATGCGCCATGATCGCGTTCTCGACATCGACTGAGCTAATCCACTCGCCGCCCGACTTGATCAGGTCTTTGGTGCGGTCGGTGATCTTGACGTAGCCTTCCGGGTCAATCGTCACCACGTCGCCCGTGCGGAACCAACCGTCATCCGTCCAACTGCTGATTGGATCGGTTGGGTTGTAGTAGCTGGCGGCGATCCAGGGGCCGCGTACCTGAAGCTCGCCCATCGTCCTGCCATCCCACGCGACCACGCCCTGCTCGTTGACGGCGCGAATATCGACGAACGGCGAGGGCAAGCCCTGGGTCGCGCGGTAAGCGTATTGCGCATCTTCCGAGAGATCGTCCATCGTTGTCTTGAGCGATGACACCGTGCCGAGCGGCGACATTTCGGTCATGCCCCAGGCGTGAACGACGTGCAGGTTGAACTTGTCGAAGGCGCGAATCATCGATTCCGGCGCTGCCGATCCGCCGACGATCATGCGCATCCCCGGCGCGAGCTTCCAGTCGTTCGGGTTTTTCTCCAACTGCTGTAAAATGCCGAACCAGATCGACGGCACGCCCGCCGTCAGCGTGACATGCTCGTGCTCGAACAGATCGAGCAGGCTGACCGGATCGAGATGCGGGCCGGGGTAAACCTGTTTCGTGCCCAATAAGGTCATCGAGAAAGGCAAGCCCCAGGCGTTGACGTGGAACATCGGCACGACGGGCAGGCACACGTCGCTCGGCGTGAGGCCAACGCTCCCCGGAATGCACGACGCCAGCGTATGCAGCACGAGCGCGCGATGTGAGTAGATCACGCCTTTCGGCTTACCCGTCGTGCCGGAGGTGTAGCACATCGCCATCGCCTCGTTTTCGTCGAGGTCGGGATACTCGAATTTGCCGCTGGCGCTGGCGAGGAAGCTTTCGTAATTCTCGAAACCGTCCGGGACAGGCTGGCGCGTCAGCGGAATCACGATCACCTTTTCCGGCTTAATCTGATCCTTGACCCGCGCCAGCAGCGGCAGCAGCACGTCGTCCACGATCAGGAAGCGATCCCCGGCATGGTTGATGATGTAGGCCAGATCGGTCGGTGACAGGCGTAGGTTGAGCGTGTGCAGCACGCCGCCCGCGCACGGGACACCGAAATAGGCTTCCAGATGGGCGTAATGATTCCAGGCCAGCGTGCCCACCCGGTCGCCGCGTTTCAGTCCGGCTTTTTGCAGCGCTTCGGCGAGCAGGCGCGTGCGGCGGTAAAAGTCGGCATAGGTGTAAGTATGCAGCGATTTGTCCGGCATCCGCGACACAATCTCAATTTTCCCGTGCAGCCGTCCGGCATGTTCGAGGATGTGCGGCAGCGTCAGCGGGGTAGTCATCATCGTGCCTAACATAAGACTTTTCTCTTTCGCTCAAAAGTTGTATACGATTGATCCGCAATACGTCACAGCGGCTATACTCAGTGTATTGCAAAGCGGTCGTTTTTGCCTGAGCTATCGATTTAAAAATCTCAATGGATGAGGTTACTTCATGGCAGCAGTCTATGACCTGAAAACGGGCTATCCGAACATGCAGCTTGTCCCGCGCGAGCGTCTGAGCGCGATCACCGCCGACGTGCTGGCGGCGGGGAAGGGCTGGCAGTACGGCGGCGATTTGCTCGGCCTTCTGTCCGCCCGCGAGCAGATTGCCGATTTCCTCAGCGATGCCAGCGGGCAGATCGTCGCGCCAAATGAGTTGATGATCACCGCCGGGGCATTGACGGCGATTGACATCGTGAGCCGCACCTTCACCCAGCCCGGCGACGTGATCGTGGTCGAAGACCCGACCTTTTATTTCGTCGTCGGCGTGCTGCGGATGAGCCACGTGGAGGTCGTCAGCGTGCCGCTCGGCGCGGACGGCATTGACCTTGACGCGCTCGATGCCCTCTGCGAGCGTTACGGCGAGCGGCTCAAACTCGTCTACGCGATTCCCTCGTTCCAGAACCCGACGGGCATTACAGCGACACATGCGAATCGCACGGCGCTGGTCGAACTGGCGCAGAAGCGCAACTTCATCGTCGTTGAGGATTCGACCTATCAACTGCTCTACTACGATGCGCCGCCGCCGCCCTACCTTAAGACCTATGACCGTGACGGTCACGTGATTTTGGTTGGCTCGGTCTCGAAGCTGGTCATGCCGGGGCTGCGCACGGGCTGGATTTGGGCACAGGCCGAGCAGATTCAGAAATGCAAAGCCTACAAGGACGACGCGGGCAGCGCGCTGACGATGGAAATCGTCGCGGAAATGATCCGCTCCGGCGCGATGGCCGAGCAGGTCGAGTTCGCGCGCAAGCTCTACGCAGGCAAGCACAATCGCGCCGTCGCCGCGCTGGATCGCTTCGCGCCGGACTGGTTGCAGTGGTCAGCGCCGGGCGGCGGTTTTTTCATTTGGATGACGCTGCCTGAACCGCTCACAGCAGCCAAACTTGAGCCATTCGTGCAGGAGCGCGGCGTCAAAATCTTCGCCGGACGCGAGAGTTACGTCAATCCACCCGACGATCAACATCTGCGGCTGTGCTTCGCGCTGCTCGACGACGATTTGCTCGACGAAGGCATCGCGCGCCTGGGCGAAGCGCTCCACGCGGCGAAGAAGTCGGTTTAGCGTTTAACATTGGAATTTACGGACATAGAAGAAAGCATTGTAGTGATGGCAACTGCACGAGTGATGGTTTATGTGAAGTTGTTGGGCTTATTTGCGCTCTACGCCGTGTGGGTGATGGTCGCGCTCTGGATTTCGGCGCAGATTTTCATGGGCGGATCGATGTCAGGGTACGTCCCCGTTGGTTTTATTGTCGGTTATATTGTGCTGATCCTCGCACCCTTA